>CAUSIL010000064.1:0-9682 GCA_963531395.1 uncultured Campylobacter sp. | reverse complement strand
AAACGACAAGCAGCAAAATAGGCTTCTTGCTATAAAAATGGGCTTTAAAAAACCGATATATAAACCTTATGATCCCGTGGTTGCGCGTAAGGCGTATTCGCTAAGCGGCTATACGGAAGATGATAAAATCAGCGTGTGGGGCAAGATAAACGGGCTTGATCCAAGCGTGAATAAGAGCGAGGTCGCAGAGCTAAAGAAATTTATAGATAGCACGAAGGTCTTACAAAGCAATTCAAGCATGGAAAACGATGTTTTTAGCGTAGATGGGTTTATGAGCGCGTTTAATGTGGATATAGGAAGCTTTGGCGTTGGTAATACGAAGGGTACCGGGCTTAAAATGGCGGTCGATATGGCAAAGCTACTAGACTCCGATATGGATTTGGAAAAATTTAAAGATAAATGGCTTGAGGTTGCCGCCGAAAAGATACTAGGAGAGAACGCAAAGGTCAAAATCTCACTCAAAGACGGTAAGCTAAATTTTGACCGGATATCGGGAGAACGGCCTGCGGTCTTTTGGGGACAAGAGATGGTAAAACAGGTAAGCTACGCAGACGAAGCAACTAAAAAAGAGTTTTTAAATTTCTTAAAAGATGCATTTAAAAAAGGCGATAGTATCGCAGACGTACTACAAAATATAGCTCTAAAAGAGGGTACAGTAAGCGATCAAACCCCCAAAGAGAATAAATTTAAACCCATCCAAGCCGTTAGTAAAAGCCAAACCTATGTTTATAAGGATATAAAGCGCGAGTTTTTCGAGAATTTTCTGAAAGCCGAACAGGAAAAGGGAACGGATATAATGGAGCTTTTAAGAAAACTAGGTAAAATAGGGCTTGATCTAAAAGCCTAAGGAGCTGCCGTGAAAATACGAATCTACTACGAAGATACCGATGCGGGCGGCATAGTCTATCACGCAAACTATATAAAATACTGCGAAAGGGCGCGCAGCCAGATGTTTTTCGGCTCGGAGGTTAAGCCTTTTAGCAAGGATGGGCATTTTGTCGTGAGCGAGATTTGGGCGAAATTTAAAAAGCCCGCCATCCTGGGCGATCTGCTTGAGGTAAAAACGAGCGTAGCAAGCCTAAAAAAAGCCTCCGCGCTCATAAATCAAAAAATTCATAAAATCGCAAATTTAAGCGGCGAATGTGAACCCGAGCTCGTCTTTGAAGCGGACGTCGAGGTCGCGTTTGTTAGCAACCTAAGGCCTGCTAAGATGAGCAAGGAGATAGTGGATTTTCTCTCCTCTTACTGCTCGTAAAAGCCGTATTCGCCGGCTTTTAAAGCCTTCGTATCATAGATGATCTGCGAGTCTTCGACGCTCTCGTTAAAAAGCCTCTGCGCGCCCCGGTTTAGGTAGGTCGCGTATATATAATCAAGCCCGGCGCTAGCTGAGTAGCCCACCCAGTTGAAGTTTAAATTTTGCCCCAAAATTTCGTTATTTGAGTCCAGCGCGCCATCGGTTTTAGAAATCGAGTTGGCTATGTAGAGCTTTTCTCTATCCTGCGGTTGCGTGAGTTTAAAGATGCTTGGCGCGTAGTTGATCTGGGTACTTAAAAGGGCGTTAAATTTGACGTCGTAAAGGCGCATTTGGGAGCTTACCATCGAGGCTTTTACTAGCGGAACGTTTAGAAAAACGGTCGCGCCGCTTAGCCTTGAGTTGCCGGATAATATCGGCTTTAGATCGGTCGCGCCGCTTGCTATCTCATTTTCGTAGGCTAGCCCGCCGCTAAGCTCGTCGGCATAGCGATTTAGCGCCGCTCCTAGTGCGCTACCGTCGGAAAACGCCGCAACTTGGCCGTTTGAGAAATTTAGTAACTTCTCGACTTGCCCTTTGTAGTCTATACCGCCAAATATCAAATTATCCTGCGGCGAATCGACGCTAGAGATATGCAGGGTCGGCACAAAAGCCGTCATGGCGGGGTCTAAAACCTCGTTTAGATATTTTGCGCCCACAGGCGTAAACGGCGCGATGATATAGGAGATGTTTTCGCTTTTAGCGCGAGCTAGGGCACCGTCGATAGCGCTTGGGGCTTCGTTGCCGATGTTGTAAAATTTAACGTCGATGGCGGCATTTTGCCTGACGACGTAGGCGATAACCGCGTTTGAGACGACGCCGGCGTAGCTTTTTATGCTATCTTGCGGGATGATGACGGCGATCTTAAACTCGGCATTAGAATTTGACGTCAGACTTTCGGTGCCGGCGTTTACGTACGAGCCGTTTAGAGCGTTAAAGGCTTGTAAGATTTCTTGATTCGAGCTGCCCTCGTAGCGAGCTAAAAAGCTGTGCAAAAGACCGTCTCTAACGAGATCAAGCAAGCAGGCGTCGTTACATTTCGTCGGTTCTAAATTTATATAAATTTCGCTTGCCGGCGGGATATCGGAGGGTTTGTCGCTCCTGGCAAACAGCGCCGAGCAGATCAGTAAAGCGGTTAAAATTTTTCTCATAGGAACTCTTTTATCTTTTTTAAATCGCTGAAAAACAGCTCTTTTTTGCTTGGATTTTTCGCTACGACGCTTGGCGAATAAGTCGCCAGCAAGGCCGAGTGTTTAAATTTCATTATGTTTCCCCTTATTACCTCAAAGCTTTGCACGCTTTGTTTTATCATTTTGTAAAAGACCTCTTCGCCTAGCGCTACGATGAGTTTTGGCGCGACTAGGCGGGTTTCTGCGCTAAAATACGGCTCGCAAAGCTCGTATGCGCTTGCCGGAGCTTTGGCGGCGGGTTTGCATTTTAGCAGGCTAGTGACGTAAATTTCGTCCTTTTTTAGCCCGGCCAGCTCATTTAAATTTTGTAAAAATTTATCGTCGCCAGCCAAAAACTCTCCGCTCGAGTCCTCGGCTGCGTTTGGCGCGTCAAATACGAAAATCACCTTAGCGCTTTTATCTCCAAGGCCCGCTAGCGCGTGGTTTGCACTCTTGCAAAGCTCGCATAGATTGCACTCTTTGATGCTTGCGTTTAGCTCTGCAAGGCTACTCGGCAAGGCCGCGGACGAAGGCGAAAAATCGGCAAATTTATACCCGAACGCCCTCAGATAGTAAAGTTCTCTTAAAATTTCGTTTGCGTAACTCATCGCGCGATGATATCCAAAAGGGCGTTAAAAACAGATAAATCAAAGCGCTAGTTTGCTTAAATTTTCGCCCTCCAAGCGGTAGTTTCGCCACTGCTCGGACTGGTTTTTCGCGCCCATTTTTTCGTAAAATTTGATGCCGGGCTCGTTCCAGTGTAGGCACGCCCACTCGAGGCGTTGGAGGTTTTCGTCCTTGCAAATTTGAGCTAGATGCCTAAAAAACTCTTTTCCTATGCCTTTGTTGCGATGCTCTTTTTGGACGTATAAATCCTCCAAATACATCCCGCCAAGTCCCAAAAAAGTGGAAAACGTGTAAAAATATATCGCGTAGGCGATGATTTTACCATCGCTTTCGCAGACTAAAATCTCGGCGTAGTTTTTTTCAAAAACAGACTCGGCAAAAATTTCCGGCGTAAATTTGACATGACCGCTCATTTTTTCGTATTTGGCCAGCTCTTTAACCAGCTCGCAAACGGCCGGGACGTCGGCCCTGGATGCTTTTCTAATAACGTAAGACAAAATTTTCTCCTAAATTTTAATGAGCGATTATATTTTTATTATTTTAAAACGAAGTTTAAAAATTTATTAAAAGGATTTTAAGCGATTTGTTGATAAAATCACCGACTTATATCAAAATCACCATAAGGAAAAATTTATGAAAAGAACATACCAACCTCATAAAACCCCTAGAAAACGCACTCACGGGTTTCGCGTCCGCATGAAAACCAAAAACGGCCGCAAAGTGCTAAACGCAAGACGCGCAAAAGGCAGAGCAAGATTGGCCGTTTAAGCAAATTTAGCTCTATAAGCAGCCAAAAGGAGTTTTCAAGCATCTACAAAGAGGCCGTCAAATGGCACTGCGAGGAGGCGATAGTCTTTTTTAAGCCTTGCAATGAAAACAAATTAGCCGTCGTAGCCAGCAAAAAGGTGGGCAAAGCCGTCGTTCGCAACCGATGTAAAAGGCTTTTGCGAGCGGTCGTAGTCGAGATTTCAAATGAGCTTGCAGACGGCATTTACGTGATAGTCGTTAAAAACGGGCTAGATAAAAGCTCGTTTTTAAAGCTCAAAAAAAATATCTCTTGGGCTATGAAAAAACTCGGATGTATAAAATCAGGCATATGAAAATGATAAAACAAGCTATTTTATTTTTGATAAAAGCATATCAAGATTATATCTCCAAATTTACTCCGAAGTCTTGCAGATACTATCCCTCATGCTCGGAATTTGCCGTTTGGCAGTTTAAATTTAACGGCTTTTTCTCGGCGCTTTTTGCGGTTATTTTTAGAATTTTACGCTGTAATCAACTCTTTAAGGGCGGCATCGACTATCCCGTCATCAGTAAAAATTTCGACTCTTTTTTTATGTTCAATCAAAATTTAGAATCACACATCGCATTTTGGTTCGTCCCGTATAAAAAAAATAAATTCTACGTTATTAAAAATTTAGACTTTCAAAAGGAAAAATAGTGTTAGACAATATGTCAGTTCAAAAACGCGTGATATTAGCGACCGTTTTATCTTTTATCTTTTTTATCGCTTATGATCATTTTTTTATTCCTAAAAATTTGCCGCTAGATCAAAACCAAACCGTTACGGCACAGCGATCAAGCCAAGCAAACGCCGCTCCGAGCGCAAATACCGCATCAGGAGCTAGCGCTCCGCAAGCCGTAGCGACGCAAAGCCGCGAGATCGCCGTAATAAAGGGCGAACACTTTGAGGCGCGCATCGACGAGCTTGGCAGGGTTTCTAAATTTTATCTAAACGACGAAAAATATAAAAACGCCGATGGCGAGCGCATCGAGCTAGCCGGCGCTCAGCCGCTACCGCTTGAGGTTCGCTTTAGCGACAAGGCTTTAAACGAGCAGGCCTTCAAGGTAGCCTACGCGAGCGACGTTAGCGAGATAAATTTAACTAGCGAGCCAAAAAGCATAGTTTTAACGCAAAATTTGGAAGGCTCTAGCGTAACTAAGAAAATTACGTTTTATCCAAACGGAAGCTATGATCTAGACCTTAGCGTGAGCGCTGGCGAATACTACGTGACCCCGGGCTTTCGTCCAAGCGTCGCTATCGACAGCTACACCGTCCACGGCGCGTTACTTAAGCATAATGACGGCAAGCTAACTATCATCGAGGACGGCGACGTAGACGCGACCGAGAGCTTTAATAACGTAAACATAGCCGCAGCTAGCGACAGATACTACACGGCTTTGTTTTTTAAATTTGACGGACTTTTAAATCCCGTAGTTTCAAAAGATGGAGCAGGCAATGCAGTGATATTCGTAAAAGGCGAGCAAAATTTTAAAGCCAAAGGCTACATCGGCGCTAAAGACCACGCGACTCTAAGCCAGATAAACGAGGAGCTCGTGGACGTCATCGAGTACGGCTGGTTTACCTTTATCGCAAAACCGATGTTTGCGTTTTTAAATTGGCTTTACGGCTACATCGGCAACTGGGGCTGGGCGATCGTCGTACTAACACTGACTGTTAGGATTGCGCTTTCCTGGTTTACCTACAAGGGTATGCTATCTATGAATAAGCTAAAAGATCTGGCGCCGAAGGTAAAAGAGCTGCAAGCCAAATACAAAGGCGATCCGCAAAAGCTAAATATGCACATGATGGAGCTATATAAGAAAAACGGCGCCAACCCTATGGGCGGCTGCTTGCCGATACTTATGCAGATCCCGATCTTCTTTGCGATTTACCGCGTACTGCTAAACGCGATCGAGCTAAAAGCCGCACCGTGGATACTTTGGATACACGACCTTTCGGTTATGGATCCGTATTTTGTGTTGCCTATTTTGATGGGTGCTACGATGTTTCTTCAGCAAAAGCTCACTCCGACGACCTTTAGCGATCCGATGCAAGAAAAGATAATGAAATTTTTACCGCTTATCTTTACGTTTTTCTTTGTGACTTTCCCTGCCGGACTTACGCTTTACTGGTTTGTAAACAACGTCTGCTCGGTCGTTCAGCAAATTTTCGTAAATAAACTCTTTGAAAAGCATAAAAAAGCGGAGGTAAAGGTCTGATGCGAATAGAAGCCGAAAATTTGCAAGAAGCTTTTAAAAAGGCCGCCGAGGAGCTAAACTGCTCGGTTACCGAGCTTGATATCAAAATTTTGCAAAACCCGAGTGCCGGCTTTTTGGGATTTTTCAAAAAAACGGCGATCATCGAAGCCGTAAAAGAGGGCGCGTATAAAGAAGCAAAAAAGACTCCTCAAGCCGCTCGCAAAGAAAACGTAAATGAAAAAAAGAAGGAGTTTAAGAAAAGGGAAAGCTTAGGCGAGGAGCAAGGTTGCCAAGACGATAAAGAGAAGAAAAAAAATCATAAAAATCGGCACGAACATCACAAGTCTCAGACGATCAAACAAAATGAAATGAGTGTGGCAGACGAGCCGAAATTTACCGAGCCGCACGCTGAACCGCAAGTAAATGAGCCTCACAAAAAAGAACGACAAAAAAAAGAAAGCGGCAAAAATATCCTTGATCACTCAATCATTGATACCTTTAATAAAAACGATTTTTACGAGGGCGATGAGAAAATAGGAAGTAGCGAAAATTTTGACTCGCCAGATTCCGGGGGCGAGACGAATTTGACGCAAAGTGCGCCAAATTTAACTAAAAAAGAAAAACAAGACTCTCGCACAGATCGCGGCTTGGCTCAAAAACAAAAAGAGCAAAAACCAAAAGCTGACATCGATAAAGCGCTACCCGAGATAAAGCAGGGCGTAGAAAAGCTCTTTGGAGGAAATTTTTTCACGATAGATAAGGTAGACGTGCGTAAATTTGACGACGATACCGTAATAGTCGAGCTTGACGGCGAGGATGCGGCGCTACTTATAGGCAAAGAGGGCTACCGTTACAAGGCGATCTCATATCTGCTTTATAACTGGATAGGCTCTAAATACGGCCTTAGCGTACGCCTTGAAATAGCTCAGTTTTTGCAAAATCAAGAGGTTGCGATCGAGCAATATCTAAAAAGCGTAATCGAGCGCGTCGAGGAAACGGGCAAGGCAAAAACAAAGCATCTAGACGGCGTTTTGGTTAAGATCGCCCTAGAAAAACTGCGTGAGAAATTCCCGGATAAGTACGTCGGCGTCAAGTCAAACAGCGACGGACAATACGTGGTCGTAAACGATTTTATAAAAAAATGAACGAAACTATAGCCGCCGTTGCCACCGCACACGGCGTAGGCGCGATTTCTATCATCAGGCTAAGCGGCGCAAACGCCCTTGGCCTAGCTCTAAAACTCACTAAAATCACCTCTCTCGTCCCGCGTTACGCGACTCTAACCAAAATTTACGCCGAAGGCGAGATTATCGACGAAGCGCTACTTATTTATTTCAAGGCTCCGCATAGCTTCACGGGCGAGGATGTGGTGGAGTTTCAGCTCCACGGCGGGCTAGTAGTGGCAAATTTGATCCTAGACGAACTTATCAAAAGCGGTGCCAGACTCGCGCGCGCAGGCGAGTTTAGCAAGCGAGCGCTCTTAAACGGCAAGATGGATTTTAGCAAGATCGAGGCGATAAACTCGCTCATAAATGCAAAAAGCGAGGACGGCGCAAAGATCATGGCTCGCACGATGAGGGGAGATCTGGCTAAATTTATGAACGAGATTCGCCGCGAACTCGTAAAAACTCTGGCATTCGTGGAGACTAGCATCGACTATGCCGACGACGATCTGCCCGCTGATCTGCTAGAAAGTATCAGCCAAATGCTAAAACAAAACAGCGCTAAACTAGATAAAATCGTCGCCATAAGTCATAGTAGAAAAGGGTTGCTAGAGGGCTTTAAAATCGCGATAGTGGGCAAGCCAAACGTCGGCAAAAGCTCGATCTTAAACTCGCTTTTGTCTTACGAGCGCGCGATCATCAGCGACGAGGCTGGTACGACTAGAGATAGCATCGAAGAAGCTCTAAAAATCGGCACTCATCTCGTGCGTATCATCGACACCGCAGGTATCCGCAAAAATGCGGGCAAGATCGAGCAGATCGGTATTTCGTATTCGCTGCGGGCTATCGAGGAGGCCGACGTCATCCTGGCCGTTTTTGACGCGTCGCAGGAGGCCGACGAGCAGGATAACGAGATCCTGGAGCTTTTAAAAAACTCGCAAAAAAAGATTTTTTACGTTCTAAATAAATGCGACCTCGGCGTTAAATTTAGCGCTCCAGTAGACGCGATAAAAATCTGCGCTAAGCAAGGAACGGACGAGATAGTAAATAGTCTAAAAACCTATCTCGACGCTCAGGAGACGAGCGAGATACTACTAAACTCCGCTCGTCAAATTTCATGCTGCGAGGCGGCGAGCGAAGCAATAAAAAGAGCGTTAAATTTACTCGCCCAGTCCGAGCTGGAGCTTTTTGCCTATGAGCTAAATACGGCAATAGAGCAAATCTCGTCGATCACGAAGCCGTTTGAGAGAAGCGAAATTTTAGACGAAATGTTTAGCAGTTTTTGTCTGGGCAAGTAGCGAGCTCATTTTGCAAAATCCGTAGCTTGCTAGGGCTTATCTAGCTTTAATAGCGTCCGCGTTTCAGCCTTAGTCGGCAAACGCTAATCTTGCTAAAACAAAAGAGCGCAGTACGCCTAACGAATAAAATTAAGAAAGAGTAAAACGAAAATGCTGTAAATTTGCTCACCAAACTCGTCCTAAAACTACGGCTAATTTACTTCTACGCTCATTTTTTCGACTAAATTTGGCCAAGTGCCCGGCGCGAAACTCGTTAAAACTACTAAGCGCGAACAAGTGCATAAAAAGGAAAAATATGAATCCGTTTAAAATTTTAATTTTTGTAATTATCGTAAATTTGACTTTTGCCGCAGATTCGTCAAAGGATGTAAATTTGACCGCAAATGCCGCTCGCAGCCAAAAAGAAATAAAAATGCTAGAGACGCTTTGCGGATCTATTTTACCCCTTAGCACAGCTTCATGCGAGCAGCTAGCAGACAAGCGTTTGGACGAAAATAGCCCTGTTTACGACAGACAAAAGGGGTTAGCGGCGCTGCAAAAGTCTGCGACTCAAAGGATAAGAAATGGGCGGGACTAGCCTGCGCAGAACTAGCGTGCGAGTCGGGCCAGAGCCGCGAATGCCTGAACGCCGCTAAGTACTATCAGGTCTTGCTTGTCGGCGGCGCGGCGTCGTCGGCGCTTTTTCAAAAGAGCTGCGACGAGCACGGCGGGATGGATTGTTTGTTTGCTAAATTTTTTGATAAGGCTCGGGACGGAATGACGGGCGAGTATGTACTAAAGATGAAAAAATATCTCAAAAAGGCGTGCGATGCGGGCGAAAAAGAGGGCTGCAAGGAGTTTGAAAAACTGCGCGAGCTTTGAATTGTGAAATAAAATTTAATACAAAATGCGGTTTTTGCTTAAAATTTGAGCCGCTTGCCGAGACCAGCACCCCAAAAATTCTAATTTTTATTTGGCTAAATTTAGAACCGAATTTATTCTTGATTAAGGGTTGGGCGCTTTTAAATCGTTTAGTTTTGTAGCGCAGCACAAATATTGTAAAAAGGCGGTAGTATAAATTTGTGCGCGGCGTAAAATTTGCCTCGTTTTCGTCCTTTTGGTTTATCAAGTTTTTATGCGAATTTAAGTAAAATCAACCAAAATTTTTTA
>CAUSIL010000063.1:0-9767 GCA_963531395.1 uncultured Campylobacter sp. | reverse complement strand
AAATGCCAAAAAAGGCGCTTATATCCAGCGCTATAAAGGTCTTGGCGAGATGAACCCCGAGCAACTTTGGGAGACGACGATGAATCCGGAAAATCGCCGCTTGCTAAAAATAAACATAAACGATGCCGTAAGTGCCTCAGATACGTTTAATCTCTTTATGGGCGACGAGGTCGAACCGCGAAGAAACTACATACAAGAGCACGCAAAAGACGTGAAACATTTGGACGTGTGAGATGCTAAAATCAGAGCTAAAAGAGAGATCCCATCGGTTTAAAACCGCACTTGAAGTATCTTCGATACTTTTTTTAAGTATTATCATTTTAGTCTATATTTTTATCAAAAAAGATGAAGTTAAATTTGACGCCGATGACATTATTTTGATCACGATTTTGGTTTTGTGTCAAGTTTATTTTACGGTTTATAAAATTTATCAAAGCTTTCAAACAAGCACGTTAGATCAGATAACTAAGGCTTTTAGTAGAGATGAGATTTTACGCCTACTTTCAAAACAAGCTTCTAAATTTAAAGGAAAGAGCGGCGGTAATGCGGTAATGCTAAAGATCGAAAATTTAAACGATCTAAACGAGCGTTATAGCTTTGTAAGCACTGATATTTTGCTAAAACGATTAGTCGAGCGACTAGAAAAATTTCTAAACGAAAAAGTCTCTAAGAATACGCTTATCGGCAGATATTCAAACGAGTATTTTTTGATCTTTTGCGAGAGTAAAAATACCGAGTTACTCCATCTTTTAAGCGTTTTTGAGAAGACTCTTTTAAACGACGGGATTTATAACATCGAGTTAAAGATTAAATTTGACGCCGTAGATATAAACCACTCCGCAAGCCTTAAAAATACGGTCTCTTATCTCATCCAAAAGCTAAACGAAGAAGATAGCGAGGATAAAGTAGACGTTACCGACGACCTTGAAAAAGATGTCTGCAACTGCATCGATATGCAAAGATTTATTTTTCAAACCCAACTCGTTAAAAGCCTTCGCTTCGGACAAAATTTAAAAAACGTTTTGATCAAAATTTATACCGATATGCAAGGCCTAGTCTCAAAGCGAAAAGTACAAAATATCGCAAATAAAAACGGCTACGAGGTACTTTTTGATATAAATATTATTAAAAAATTATCCGAAATTAAATTTAAAGATAACGATCCGCTTATGATCGAAATTTCATCCGTCTCGCTTAGAAATATAAAATTTATAAATTTTATAAAAGAGTTCGCGCAGATGGGAAAGATCGATCCAAATCGCGTTATTTTCGAGTTTAGCGAGAAGCTAGTATATGACGAGATAAATAGATTTAGAGAGATTTTAACGGAGTATAAAAATTTAGGTTTTCGTTTTGCGCTAAATAAATTCGGCGGTAATAATGCCGGATTTGAGTATTTTAAATTTTTGCCGATAGATTTTGTTATCTATGACATAGAATTTAACAAAAATATCAAAAACGATAAATTTAAAACTCTGTTTGAAAATCTAAATTTAACCGCAAAAAGATTAGGCGTGAAGACTATTGTGAGATTTGTGGAGAACGAGGAGTTCTTTAACGTCGTGGAGCGCTATCAGACCGACTTCGCGCAGGGCTTTTTTATAGAAAAGCCAAAGGAAATTTAAAGGAAAAAAATGCAAGAAAACGAGGTCGTAGAGCCAAAATACGGCGAGAAAATAATAAGCGAATTTGACGTAGAAAAAGACCTAGAAATCTGGGAAAACAAGCACGAGCACGACTATAAGATAAAAATCACTCTGCCGGAGTTTTGTTGCTTATGTCCGCGCTCGGGGTATCCAGATTTTGCGACGATTTATCTTGAATACGTGCCGGCTAAATTCGTCGTCGAGCTAAAAGCGATCAAACTTTATATCAACAGTTTCATGACGCGCAACATCAGCCACGAAGATAGCATAAATGAAATTTACGGCGTTTTAGAGCGAAAACTGGCGCCAAAATGGATGAAGATCACGGGTGACTTTAACCCGCGCGGCAACGTCCATACAGTGATCGAAATTTGCTCGGACGAGATAATCAAAAAAACGCAAGAACAAAGCTTTGAAGCGCCGAAATTTGAAAAATTTACGCGAGATAGCGAGCGAAGTTTTGGTATAGGCGGTTATGGTGCACGCGAGTCTAAATTTAGCAAAGACGGCTCTCGCGGTAAGAGTTTCGGAACAGGTAAAAGAGATGCAAAAACAGGCGATAGAAAACCTCGCGCGAGCAAAGATAAATTTGACGATAAACCGCGAAAAACGGGCAGTAAAGATGGCTTTAAAAAGCCTGAATTTGCCGGCGAAAAGCGCGCTCGCGTCGTGAAAAAATCGGACGATAAATGATAAGCGCGCAGCTGATCGAGCACATCTTTAAAGCCGCGTCCATCTCGCGCTGGAACGACTATCCGAAGATGACGAATTTAGTCGAGCTTGATAAGCAAGCGCATAAATTTATCATCGCGTATTTCATCGCAAAGCTCGAACACGGTGCCGATATGAACTACATCATCGAGGCGGGTATTTTCGAGTTTCTCGCGCGCGTCGTGGTTACGGATATACGCCCCGATGTGTTTCATCAGATGCAAAAAACCAAAAACGAGCAGATAAACGCCTGGGTACTTGGGATACTAGAAGGGCTCGTAAAGGACGTCGAAGGCGGTAAATTTTTAGAGCGAATGCGTCGCTATCTCACGCACAAAGACAAAGCTCACGCCAAAGAGCGCCTGATCCTAAAGGCCGCTAGCTATCTCGCGACGCGCTGGGAGTTTTCTATCGTTTATCAAACGAGTAAATTTTTAAGCGACATAGACGAGCTAAAAGCGCGCGTGGAGGAGGAGCTGGAGGATTACTACGAGCTAATAGGCGTGCGAAAAATCGTGATGAATCAAAAGCTAGCCAAGCTAGTCGATCTAGCCGGTAGACTGCGCTTTCAAAAGCGCTGGGCGCAGACGCCGCGTATCCCTGAAACGGCGGTTTTAGGCCACATGTTAGTCGTGGCGATTTTGAGTTATTTTTACTCTCTTGAGGTTAAGGCCTGCAAATCAAGGCTAGAAAATAACTTCTTTTGCGCGCTCTTTCACGATCTGCCAGAGTCTCTAACGCGCGATATAATCAGCCCCGTAAAATACGGTATCGAAGGGCTAAACGAGATAATCAGCGAATACGAAATGCGCCTGATAGACGAGAAAATTTTGCCTTTTGTACCTGAAAATTTTAGAGACGAGTTTAGCTATATCCTGGGCATCCGTATGGAAGGCGGCAAATTTATCAAAAACGAGTTTGAAAACAGGATCTGTGAGAAAAAGCCTTTGCATCACGAGGGTACGATGGAAAACGTAAATGAGGATAAATTTAACGCCATAGATGGAAAAGCTCTTAAATTTTGCGATAAACTCGCGGCGTTTTTCGAGGCGGGGATCTCGATCAGCTACGGCGTAAAGTCAAACGAACTAACCGAAGGCTTTAATAATATGGATAAATTTTTTCAGAAAAATCAGAGCTTGGACGGAGTGAATTTTTTAAAAGTTTGCGATGATTTTAAGGAGCATTTTTCGCTTTTACAGGTTTAAAAACCCTCTCTCAGATGACTGCGGCACACGCCTAGCCTAAGTGCTCTGCTGTGTTCCCACCCTGAAGCGGTGCCTAGAAAAGACATTGCACAGGTCTAAGAAAGGGCAAGAGCGATTTTACTCAAATTTTACTTAAATATATTTTAGGCGGCAACATGGGATTTGATATAAAATGTAAATTTTTGTCGTTGTTTAGGGAGTTTTTGGTCTATCACCACCGCTCGCTGGAGTTTCGCGCGAAGATATTTGCGGCTATCATCTCGGCCAAACTCAATCCCGAAGAGGAAGATTTTGCAAATTTATACGATATCTCAAGCGAAATTTACGGCGGCGACGAAAACCGCAAACGCGTACTTATCGAAACCACCAGAGAATACGTCTCCCGCATCAAACGCAAAGACCCGATGACGCTTGATAGCTTGCTCTTAGCGATCGATCAGGCCATCAGAGCGAATAAAAACTACGCGCTAAAGATAGACTTCGAGCACCTGCGCAGGCTCATAGACGCCGACGAATACGAAGGCCTCGTGCAGCAGCGCGTGTATGATTTCTTGCTATACGAGGTAAAAACCTACGCGCCAAACAGATAAAACTTCAAATTTGAAGGTCAAATTTTGCCTATTTTTGCTGCTTTTTTGCGGCGTTTTTTATACTGCTTTTTATTATGGATCTGATTTTTTGGGAGGAGATGTGCTTGATGACGGCATTTACAAAGAGGTCGATATGTCGGAGGCCGGCAACGCGACCGATATAAATTTTACCGTCAAAAAAGCCGGTATCTACGAGATAAGTTTCATCTGCACGCAAGATCCGCAAAAGCAAAAAGAGGAAGAAAAGCTTAGCGAGGAGGCCTTCCCTGGATACGGCAGCGATGCATTTACGAAGCGGTTTTGCCAGAAAACTACAGCTGCTAAGCTAGCTGGCTACTACGGTTATACGATGCAAGGCGTCCCCTAGCCCATGGGCGCAAGCTATGAGAAAAAATCGGCCTGTGCGGGCGAAAAAATATTGCTAAAAGTTATGCTCAAATCTCTACAAAACCGCAAAATAAACTACGTAAAAGGCGGCGAGGCGAACGATCTAAATAAAATTTAAGCGTCCTAACCCAAACCTTTAATCTGTCAAGTTACGGCGCGACTTCATGGTACAGCGCGCCAAACGGAGGCTTTGCGCACGATAAAGTTTTGCTCCGAGCAGAGCTTAAAAAAGGCGAGTATAGCGTAAAAATGCAGGCTCTAAGCGACGTGCCCGAGCTAAAAAAGATAGTGACGTTTATTAAAATAAGCAAATATAACAACTGGAAATAAAAATTTACCGTTTTTGCAAGTCAAATTTGACTAAATTTACTAAAAATTCCTAAGTCCTATTTCTAAATTCGAACGTATCAAATTTGGATCAAATTTAGCCTTCGCCTGCGCTAAATTTCCAAAATTTTCGCCGGTATCTAGGAAATTTTGCAGGTAATAAACGCCTCTGTATCCGTGTTCGTACAAAATCCCGCTCATAGCAGAGATATCGTTCTCGTCTAGCAAGTCCGCGTGCACCGTCGTTCTAACCTCAAATTTAAAGCCGATTTGCAACAAAAACTCAAGCGTTTGCAAGAAATTTTTATACAAATTTGAGCCTGCGACCTTGAGAAATTTTTCCTTCGTCGCTTTAAAATCAAGCGCGATATAGTCGATCAAATTTAGCGAGATAGCTTGCCCAATGACGCTCAAATTTGAGCCGTTGGTATCGACTTTGAGCGAAAAGCCGCGCGCCTTTACTTCGCGAGCTAGCGGTAAAAATGCTGGGCTAAGCGTGCATTCGCCGCCGCTAAAAACCACGCCGCTAAGCTTACCTTTGCGCTTGTCTAAAAATTTGATAAACTCGGCGCGGCTGATCTGTCCTTCGCCCGTGACGATAGGAACGTTGTAGCAGTAGGCACAGCGCATGTTGCAGCCTGCAAACCACGCTATACAGGCCGTTTTGTCGGGGTAGTCTAGGGTCGTAAATGGAGTGAGCGAGTAAAGCGGAAAATCAGCGTCTTTCACGTTTTACTCGCGGTTGGGTTAGGCTTTGCGTTCGCAAAATTTGACGCGCTCTTTATGCTCGCCTTTTTTACCGAGGTTAAAGCTCTCTACAGGGCGGTGGTAGCCCATTACGCGGGTGTAAACGACGCATTTCGTGCGTTTTGCTTCAAGCGAAGCTAAGATTTCTTTGTCGCTCATTTGTCACTCCTTGATAATTGATGTCAAATAGTATAGCACTTTATAGATAACTGCCGTCTTAAATTTTACGTGATTTTTTGTTTTTCAGCCGTTGTTAAAAGTATGGTAATATCTGCGTTACGATTAAATTTAAAACAAAGGAAAAACATGACAAAAGTCAAATTTCACGGCGCAGACGTCGCGCTAAAAGGCGAAGAGGTATTTGTAGGCTCATATGCGCCAGAAGTTACACTAGTGGGACAGGATCTGGGCGAGTTTAAGGTCGGCGGTAACAACGGCATCGAGATATTAGTCGCCGTTCCGTCGCTAGATACGGGCGTTTGCGCGACGGAAACGCGTAAATTTAACGAAAAAATGGCAGCCAAAGAGGCGGTCAAACTAAGCGTGATCTCGATGGATCTGCCGTTTGCGATGGGTAGATTTTGTTCTACGGAGGGCATCAAAAACCTAAAAGTCGGCAGCGACTTTAGAGCTAAAGAGTTTGGCGAAAAATACGGCGTAATCATCGGCGAAGGGCCACTTGCGGGGCTTTTAGCCAGAGCCGTTTTCGTCATCAAAGACGGCGTCATCATCCACAAACAAATCGTTCCCGAGATCACGGACGAGCCGAACTACGACGCGGTATTTGATGCGATAAAATCAAGCGGAGGCTGCGGCTGCGGGTGCATGTAAGCCGTAAAATTTAAAGACTGCGAGATAAAAATTAACTATTCCTATCTTCTAGTCTTTTATTTAGAATGCTGGTAGCGACTGTTTTTTCTGTGCCGCTACTAGTCTCTATCTTTCTTCTTAGATCAGAATCGCTTAAGTCTTCGCATTCTAACTTTGTCTTTTTAGCTTTTGCCATCTCTCCCATAAAGGCTTTTCCAACTTCAATAACGCCTATTCCAATGCCCTTAATTATTTTCTTGGCTACTTCGCCTGCATCCACAATAAATCCTTTTTCATGATAATGGTGAAATAGTTATTCTATTACTTCTACACTTTGGACAACAATTGGGTGTTCCACTGCCTGCTCTACTTGTCCATTCATATTTGCATTCTAAACACTTTGCCCTATAAACTATTTGTTTTTGTGCTGCATTTTTGTCTGATTGATTTGCCATTATAACTCCTTCTAAAATAGATTTTATTTATCCTATAGGATATAGAACGACGGATATTAACATTATATAGTTTAAAGATTTATTAATCCTATAGGATAAAAAAGTGAGCGAGAATTTTAATATTTTTAGTGATGAGGAAATCTTTAAATTTTATCAATCTATATCACAAAAGGTTCGTATATTTAGGGAAGAAAGAAATATTTCACAACTTGAAATGGCTCTTAGTATAGATATTAAATCCGTGGCATTTTACTCAAATTGTGAAAACAACAAATATAATAAACATTTTAATTTGGAACATCTGTATAAAATCTGTAAAGTTTTAAATTTGAATATTAAAGATTTTTTTGAATAAATTTTTGATGCTAATTTACAATGAAATAGCATCAAAATTTGATCCAAATTTACTGGTAGTTTACTGACACCCTTCGCACTCGATCGAGCGATCGGCTACGTTGTTTAGTTTTTCGCTATCAGGGCTTTCGGAGCGTAGATAGTAGGTCGATTTTAGTCCCAGCTCCCACGCTAGCGTGTAAATTTCGCTCAGGTATCCGCCGCTTGCTTTATCTAGACTCATGAAAATATTTAGGCTCTGTCCCTGGTCGATCCACTTTTGGCGGATGGCGCCGGCACGCACGAGCACGCGCTGATCTAGCTCATAGGCAGGCGTGTAGAACTGCCACGTCTCGGGGCTTAGATTCGGCACTACGTTTGGTATCATGCCGCTTAGGTTGTGCTCGAACCACTTGCGCTTATACACGGGCTCGATCGTCTGCGTGGTGCCAACGAGTATGCTGATGCTCGACGTCGGCGCGATCGCCATCAGATAGCCGTTTCGCATACCGTCTTTTTTGACCTTTTCGCGTAGTTTGCTCCAATCGCAGGCGTTCTCGTCAAATAGCCCGCCTCTGTCGTTTAGAAGCGCTTTGGCATTTGCGTTTGCCGTGTCGATAGGCATCACTCCCCTGCTCCACTTTGAGCCTTCAAAAAGCGGATACACGCCCTTTTCTACCGCCAAATTTGAGCTGGCGTAGATGGCGTTGTAGCTGATATTTTCCATCACGCTATCGATCAGCGCTAGATGCTCGTAGCTGCCCCATTTCACGCCGCGTTCGGCTAGCATCTGCGCCTCGCCCATGACGCCAAGGCCGATCGAGCGGGAGGCTAGATTGGTGTGTTTGACCTTTTTGTGCGGGTAGAAATTTAGATCGATGACGTTATCTAGCATGCGTACGGCGATCGGCACGACGCGCTCGATGTCCTCTTTTTTGTTGATTTTACTTAAATTTATACTCGCGAGGTTGCACACGGCGGTTTTGCCCTCGACGCTTTCTTTTTCGACGATGAAAATTTGCTCGCCGCCGATGCTATCTAGCGCGCTTAGCTTTTTGGCTTTTTTGGTTATGCCGCTATCGACGGTGACGTCTTCTTCCTCGTCAAATAGCCGCTCGGAGCCGTTATCAAACGCGATCTTGATCTTGTAGTAGTTTGGTTGCGTATTTTGGAAAATTTCGGTGCATAAATTCGAGCTTCTGATGATGCCGTCGTGGTCGTTTGGATTGGTTTTGTTTGCGTTATCTTTAAAGCATAAAAACGGCATGCCCGATTCAAAATAGCTAGTTAAAATTTTCTTCCACAGTTCCTTTGCCATGACGACGTTTTTTTGGATCTTTTCGTCGTTTTCGTATGCTAGGTAGCGAGCCTCGAACTCATCGCCGTATAGATCGCACAGATCGGCGACCTCTGCCGGGTCAAATAGGCTCCAGCGCGCGTTTTCTTTGACGCGTTTCATGAAAAGGTCGTTTATCCAAAGCGCAGGGAATAGCTCGTGCGCTCTGCGGCGCTCTTCGCCCGAGTTTTTGCGCAGATCCAGGAAGTCGCTCACGTCCATGTGCCACGGCTCGACGTAGACGGCTATCGCGCCCTTTCTCGTGCCTAGCTGATCGACGGCGACGGCGATGTCGTTCGTGACTTTTAGAAACGGGATGATACCGCCGGCCGCGTTTTTATGTCCGTCGATACTACCGCCCATAGCGCGTACCTTGCACCAGTCCCAGCCGATACCGCCGCCAAATTTGCTAAGAAGAGCCATCTCTTTGTAGCTATCGAAAATTCCCTCGATATTATCGGGCGTACTTCCCACGTAGCAGCTGCTTAGCTGATGGCGCGTCGTGCGGGCGTTTGAGAGCGTCGGAGTGGCGAGCATGACTTCAAATTTAGATATGAGGTCGTAAAATTTCTTCGCCCAGCCTTGGCAGTCTAGTTCGTTTTGCGCTAGGAACATTGCGATCGCCATAAACATCTGCTGCGGTAGCTCTATCGGCGCGCCGCTGCGGTCTTTGATGAGGTAGCGGTCGTATAGCGTCTTGATGCCTAGATATGCAAACTGCAAGTCGCGCTCGGGTCTGATGTAGTCGTTTAGGTCGTCCAGGTCGTATTTTTCTTTTAGTCCAGGGATAATACGGCCTGCTTTTTCGCCCTTTTGCAGATAGTCGCGTAGGTGGTTGTAGCCGCTAAAGCCCGTGACCTTGTGGTAAAGGTCGTATAAAAACAGCCTTGCTGCGACGAATGTCCAGTTTGGGCGGTCGATGTCGATCTTTTCTACGGCTGTTTTTATGAGGGTTTGTTGTATCTCCTCGGTTGTTATCATATCGCGAAATTGAATTTTTGCATCCACCTCAAGCTCGCTTAGGCTCACGTTTGCCAGCCCCGCGACCGCCTCGCTCGTGTATTTTTTGATCTTGCTTACGTCAAGCTCTTCCGTGCGTCCGTTTCGTTTGAGTACTTTCATTAAATTTCGCCCTGCTTTCCGAATACTCTTTTAAATATCCCGTCCACGTGCCTGGCGTAATACGCATAATCAAAGCACTCTTTTATCTCGGCCTC
>CAUSIL010000062.1:0-9831 GCA_963531395.1 uncultured Campylobacter sp. | reverse complement strand
GCTGCAAGGAGTTTGAAAAACTGCGCGAGCTTTGAGTTGCGAGATAATTTAATGCAAAATGCGTTTTGCCTAAAATTTGAGCCGCTTGCCAAGACCCGCACCCCAAAAATGCTAATTTTATTTGTCTAAATTTAGAGCCGAATTTATTTTTTAATTAAGAGTTGGGCGCTTTTAAATCGTTTGGTTTTGTAACGCGGCACAAATATTATAAAAAGGCGGTAGTATAATTTTGCATGCAGCGTCAAATTTCACCCGTCAAATTTGCCTCATTTTCGTCCCTTTGGTTTATCAAGTTTTTATGCGAATTTAAGTAAAATCAACCAAAATTTTTTAAAGGCTAAAAATGGACAAAGCTACCGTAAAAGCGCACAAAATCAGCGATCAAGAGTATGAGGAGATCCTAAAGATCCTAGGCAGAGAGCCTAATTTGCTCGAGCTTGGGATATTTTCTGCGATGTGGAGCGAGCACTGCAGCTACAAGTCGAGTAAAAAGTACCTAAACGGCTTTCCGACCAAGGCGCCGTGGGTGATCCAGGGTCCCGGCGAGAACGCGGGCGTCATCGACGTCGGAGGCGGCGTCGCGGCGGTGTTTAAGATGGAGAGCCACAACCACCCCAGCTTCATCGAGCCTTTTCAGGGCGCGGCGACGGGCGTGGGCGGGATACTGCGCGACGTATTTACGATGGGCGCGCGGGTCGTGGCGAACATGAACTCGCTGCGATTCGGCGACGTGCGCGGAGGTAGCGAAAACGCGAAAAAACAGCGCTATCTGCTAAAAGGCGCGGTCGCGGGCATCGCTCACTACGGCAACTGCATGGGCATACCTACTATCGGCGGCGAGACGACGTTTGATCCTAGCTTTAACGGCAACATCCTAGTAAACGCATTTGCGCTCGGGCTTTGTAAGAGCGACGAGATATTTTACGGAAGGGCCGAAGGCATCGGTAATCCCGTGATCTACGTCGGCTCAAAGACCGGTCGCGACGGGCTCGGGGGTGCCGTGATGGCGAGCGATAGCTTTAACGACGCGAACAAATCTCTGCGCCCGACCGTGCAGGTGGGCGATCCTTTTGCCGAAAAGCTGCTGATGGAGGCGTGCTTGGAGCTATTTAAAACCGACTACGTAGTGGGCATCCAGGATATGGGCGCGGCGGGGCTTACTTCGAGCAGCTTTGAGATGGCGGGGCGTAGCGGCAGCGGTATGAAGATGTATCTAGACCGCGTGCCTATGCGCGAGACCGGCATGACGCCGTACGAGCTAATGCTGAGCGAAAGCCAGGAGCGTATGCTCATCTGCGCAAAAAAGGGCTGCGAGCAAAAGATACTTGAAATATTTAAAAAATGGGACCTCGACGCCGAGATCATCGGCGAGGTAACAAACAGCGGCGTGATGGAGCTTTATTGGCACGGCGAGCTAGCGGGCGAGGTACCGATAGCGCCGCTTAGCGAAGCTTCTCCGGTGCTTGACCGACCGACCGCGCGCCCAAAATACCTAGACGAAATCAAAAATTTACAAATTCCTGAGAGTGCGGATAATAAAACCGCGTTTTGGAAGCTACTTAGCGAACCTGAGGTGCTAAACAAATCCCTAATCTACGATCAATACGACGCAAATATCCAAACAAACACCATCAAACAGCCTGGACTCCTCGGAGCTGCGGTTATCCGCGTGAAAGAAACGGGCAGGGCGATCGCGATGGCGGCACAGTGCGACCCTCGGGCGAATTTCGTCGATCCCAAAATCGGTGCGGCTAGAGCGGTCGCGGCGGCCGGACGAAAGGTCGCGATGAGCGGAGCGACGCCTCTAGCCATCACCGACTGCCTAAACTACGGCAATCCGCAAAATCCCGAGGTTATGTGGCAGTTCGCGCAGGGCTGCGAGGGTATCAAAGAGGCTTGCCGCGAGCTAAATACGCCCGTCGTCAGCGGCAACGTGAGCCTATATAACGACACCGAGGGCGTGAGCGTCTATCCGACGCCCGCGATCGTAAACGTCGGCGTAAACGAGGACGCAAACGCGAGCCTTCCGAGCGTCTTTACGCGCGCCGGTACGGCGATATACGTGCTTGGCGAGACGAAGGGCGAATTTGCCGCGTCGCTTTACGCTAAGGCGCTATTTGACGCGGTGGGCGGCGAGCTAGCAGCGGTGGACTATAAAAGAGAGCGCGCGCTGTGGGACCTAGTCATCGAGGCAAATAAATCGGGCGCGCTAGAGTTTGCAAACAGCGTAGGCGTGGGCGGCGTAGCCATAACGCTAGCAAAAATGGCGTGCCTAAGCGGACTTGGCGCGGAGTGTAAATTTGACGTTAAGCCCAATTTCATCTTTGACGAGAGCTTTTCGCGCGCGATCGTCGGCGTAAAAGACGAGGCTAAATTTGAATCTCTAGCCGCAAAACACGGCGTCAAATTTGAAAAAATGGGTAGCGTGGGCGGAGATAAATTTAAACTAAACGATATCGATGAAAAGCTAAGCGAGGTTAGCGAGGTTTATTTTAGCGAGTTTGCCAAGATTATCAAGCAAGAAAGCTAAATGATAATCTTAAACGGCTTTAAAGAGGTAAATTTTGATCCGCGCCTTATACCCGGCGCCGAAAAATTCGGCAAAAGTCCGGATAAAATAGACTTCGATAAAAACGCGGCTTTGATCGGTTGTATCGGGGCTTGTAAATTTGAGCTGTTTAACGTCAAAAAAGAGCTTATCTGGGAGATAGGCGGCGATTTTTTACATTTTGCCTTTGTGTCCGAATGCGCGCAAATTTGGCTGGTTAAGAAAACTAGCGAGCTTGCGTGCGAGCTTTTGGTTTACGACTACGAGCGAAATTTGATCGCTAAAGAGGAGTTTGACGCACTTAGATCCGGGGGCACGTTAGTTTGGGTAAAGCCGCTAGGCGCGGCGGTTGCCGTGGAGTTTGATTGCGGCGCAGACGGCTTTAGCGGATATTTAGCGCGGCTTGAAAACGACAAGATAAAAGCGCTACCTTACGGCGAAAATGTTTTTTTATCGCTCTTGGACGGCGAGCGAGCGTTATTTATGAGTAGTTCAAAAAATCTCGCCTTCATCGCCCGCGCGTCTGATTTAGCGCGGCTAAGGGAGATAAATTTCGACCAAACGCAGCTTGCTCGGGATTTAGACGGCGAGTTTTTGCTAAACGGCATTATCCCGCTTAGCCTGAGCGTCTGGCTGGTAACTAGCGTCAGTTTTGCGAGCGGTTATCGTCATTACGTATTTGACGCCCAAAATTTGCGTTTTATAGACGAGGCGGCGATAGAGGGATTTTTGCCCTATGCGCAGGAGTGGGGTTACGTGCGCAGCGAGATAACCGCGCTAAAGCTAGTAGATGGTAAAATCGCTGCGTTTTGGGACGAAATCATAAAAAACGTTACGAAAAAAAACAAAGAAACTCAGATAATAAGGCGCTATTTTACGGCCGATTTTGCGAATGTCGTAGCGCAAATTTTAGCCGCCGTAAAGCTTGGAGATAATAGATAAAAACCTAGCGTTTGCGAGGCGTCCGGCGGCTAGCGCAGGGCATATAGCTTAAGCCGCGCCGCGCGATTTTAGCGACTAATTTTACTAAATTTAAGGCGGAGCGTGATAGTAATTAGCGATTTTACCGAGTTTGACGGCGATCCTAGATACGGCGGTATAAATGCTGCCGATTTTGGCGCGAGTAAATTTTGCTTTAGCGCTGATACGCTAGCAAAGCTAGTTGCAGTTTGGGGCGACGAATACGAGGGCGAGGAACCCGGTTTTAAACTCTACGGCTTTGATCGCAAGCTAAAATTTAGCCTAAACGAGCCGATAATCTATGCTAAATTTGAACCTCGCGCGGCTCAAATTTGGCTAGCTAGGCGAGATAGCAAGAAGCAAATTTCGATTTTGCTTTACGGCTACGGCGGCGAGCTAAGGGCAAATTTAGCGCTACCTGATGAGCTTGAAAATTCAGGCGTCTGGATGGACGAGCTACCGCAAACGGGCGGCATGGCGGTAGGTCTTGGCGCGGGGCAGGACGGCTCTAGGTCGTTTTTGTTGCAGGCAAAGGGGAGCGGATTAAATTTAACCGCCGAGCTTGAGGATGATTTTAGTTTTTTGTTCGTTACGGCCGGCAAAAACGGCGAGCGCGGAGGAGACTACGCGCCTGAGTGCAAATTTAGCAAAGAGCTAGAAGGCGCGTCAAAACGCAAATGCCAAAACGAGCAAACGCGCAGGCAAAAATGCATTTTGGGCGGCAACGCAAAAGAGTCCGAAAGCCAAATAAGCAATCAACCGCACGATTTAAAAAATAACTTCTCGCGCGAAGCGGTGCTGCTAAATTTATACGAGCAAGAGATCGCCGTATTAAGCTATCCGCAGCTAGAGCCGCTACGCAGATTTAGCTTCCCTGGCGAGATCGCGCTAGACGGCGAGACTCGGGGATTTATGCTAGGCGGTATCGCGCCGCTTAGCGACCGAATTTGGCTCGTGCGCGACGACGGATATTTTCGCCACTATCTTTTTGACGCGGGCAAATTTGAGTTTATCGACGAGATAGCGCTGGCGGGCTTTGAACCTAAAAATGGCGGTGCAGGCGAGATAACGTCACAAATTTGCGATTTGGACTGCTTTGAGGGCAAATTGATATTTACGCGCTACGAGCTAGGCAAGCCGGATCGCTATTTTGAAGCGGACGCGGCAGAGATTGGCGTTTATGCAGATTTAATGCCCGATTTCGTAAGCTTAAAGACTAAAATTTAAGCCGTTTTAGTTTTTTTGAGCCGAACTTAAAATTTAATAAGTTTAAAAAGGCTAAAATTGAAGCTAGCCTAACGCTTTTAATCAAATTTAGCAAGCTAAATTTAGACGGCTCAAAGCCGAATAATCAAAAAAGGAGACGAAAAATAAAACAGCTTTAGGCGCAAACGAATTTATAAATCAACGAAAGGAAAAGTAGATGTCTTGGAAAGACTTTTTAAACAACAAAGAGGACGAGCAGCCGCAAAAGGAGGGCAGAGGAATGGATCAAAAAAGCGTAGCTAAGCCGCCGGTGCTATTTAGCGAGACGCAGCAGGTATTAAAAGAAGTCGAGGCCAAACTAGGCGGCACGCTCATCACATACTACAACTCAAACGCGGGTAGCGTCTGCGGCAACGACGCGAGCGCGATGTATGAAATTTTAAAGGGCAAAAAGATAGAAAACGCGTTTTTGTTTATCAAGAGCGACGGCGGCAGCGGTATCGCGGCGCTTCGTATCATCAGCACTCTGCGAAACTACTGCAAAAATATCACCGCGCTTATCCCCGCTAACTGCGCGTCTGCCGCGACGATGATGGCGCTTGGTGCAAACGAGATAGTGATGGGTCCGCTAGCGTATCTAACCGCCGTCGATACCTCGCTAAAGCACGCGATGAGCCCGATAGATAACGGCAACGAGCGCGTTAGCGTGTCGATGGACGAGCTAAACCGCGTGATAAAACTATGGAAAATGCACGAGAAAGACAACGACGAAAACCCGTATAAATCGCTATACAACTACATCCATCCGCTGGTTTTCGGCGCTGTAGACCGCGCTAGCTCGCTCTCGCTAAAGATTTGCTGCGAGCTTTTGCGCTATCACATGAACGACGAGGCAAAGATCCAAAACATCTCCGAGCACCTAAACAGCGACTATCCGGCGCATGATTATCCGATACTTTTCCGCGAGGCCGAGGAGATCGGACTGCACGTGCAAAAGATGGACAACGAGCTAAACGAGATGCTGCAGGAGCTTACGCTTCTTTACTCCGAGATGGGACAGCGCGCCTTTACTGACTACGACGAGAACAGTTACCACGACAACAACATCGCAAACATCATCGAGGCAAACGGCAAGCAGATTTATTATCAGATCGACAAAGACTGGTTCTACCGCCCCGACGAGCGCCGCTGGAACGTGATGAACGACGAGAGTTCGTGGCGTAAAAACGAGCTAGTAGGCGGCAAACTCAAAAATACGATTTATCATTTATGGTGATATTTTGAGTTTCATTTTTTGGTTTTTGATATTTTACGGGATTTATTATCTGGTTTCAAATTTTAGTCAAAATCCCGTAAATTTAGGCGGCTCGCAAAAAAAGGCGATGTTTGAAGAGGCTAAATTTCTAGTTAGCTTGCTTGCTAAAGTCGCCAAAAGCGACGGCAGGGTAAACGAGCTAGAGGCTCGCCTCATCAGCGAGACGCTAGACGATATTACGCTAAGGCTCGGTAACGACGCAGCGATGAGGGCGGAGCTAAAGCAGATCTATAACCGCGAAAAAGAGACGGTGCGTAATGCTTATTTTATCGCGCGGCAGTACAAAGATCGCTTCCGCCTTAGCCAAGATGCCGCGGCTGCAAAGCTATCTTTTTTATTAAATTTAGCCTACATAGACGGCGAGTTTAGTAAAAGCGAGCATAACGTCATCGAGCAGATCGCTTTGGGATTTGGGCTTAGCGAGATCGATTTTTGGTCGATTTTAAAGAGATTTGACGATTTTTACGGGCAAAGGCGGCAAGATAGGGGAGGGCAGAGCGATCCGTACGTAAAACGCGCTAAAAGCCCTTACGACGTGCTTGGACTAAAAGAGGGCACGCCGTTTGACGAGGTAAAAAAGCGCTACCGAGAACTCGTGAAAAAATATCATCCCGATATTTTGATGGGGCGCGGCGAGAGCGAGGAGATGATAGAAAAGAGTACTCGTAAGTTGCAAGAGATAAATGAGGCGTATGAAATAATCAAGCAAAAAAGCTAGTCTTTTGAGCGTCTTTAAATGAGTTTGAAAATTTTGGGACTGCGGCAGACTATCTGTCTAGCCTTGCCCAAAATTTTCTGCACAACATTTAAATCCATCTCAAAATTCTACGCTTTTGGGTTCTTAAAATTTAATCAAATTTCGGTGCGGTATTTTCTACTTCGCTACGCTCGTAGCCGCGAGCGGATGAGATGGGTTTTGCAAAGTATCAAAAAGCACCCCAAAAAACAAACCGGTAATAACTGGGCGCATTATTTTTTCGCTTTACTTCACCACTTCGCGTTCGTAACGAGACTTCGCTACGAGGATGCGAGGCAGGTTTTAAATTTTACTCGGTCATTACCAGCTCGGTAACTTCCGTCGTAAAATTGAAAACTGCCGCGTCTAAATCAAAAATATTTCGCCTTTAGGTTTTTAAAATTTAGACAAATTTCTGTAAAATTCAGCCAAATTTCGGCGCAGTATTTTGCGATGAATTTAAATGTTGCGACGAAATTTTCGACCGAAGATAGAACATGTAGTTCATCGAGGGAGAAAATTTCTAGCTCATTTAAAGGCGTGCAAGAGACAAGCTGGCAAAAGAAAGGAATATAAATGAGAGCATTAATCAGCGTCAGCGACAAAGAAGGCATCGTAGAGTTTGCAAAAGGACTTGAGCGACTCGGTTTTGAGATATTAAGCACGGGCGGCACGCACAAACTGCTAAAAGAGCAGGGCGTAAAGGCGGTCGAAGTGAGCGAATACACGGGCTCGCCCGAGATGTTTGAGGGGCGCGTAAAAACCCTGCACCCAAAGATTCATGGCGGGATATTGCACAAGCGAAACGACGCAAACCACGTGAGCCAAGCCGCACAGCACGGCATCGGCGGCATCGATCTGGTCTGCGTAAATTTATATCCGTTTAAACAAACCACTATCCGCACAGATGATTTTGACGAGATCATCGAAAACATCGACATCGGCGGCCCTGCGATGGTGCGATCGGCGGCTAAAAACTTCGCTAGCGTTTATATCGTCACGAGTCCGCTTGATTATGACGAGGTTTTACGCGTCATAGGAGGCGCGGATGAGAGCGAGAAGGCTACTTTTAGGCGAAATTTGATGATAAAAGCCTACGAGCACACCGCGGCCTACGACTCCATGATCGCAAACTACATGAACGAGCGCTTTAACGACGGTTTTGGCGAGATGAAATTTATCGCCGGCAGCAAGGTTTTTGATGCGAGATATGGCGAAAACCCGCACCAAAAGGGCGCGCTATACGAGTTCGATTATTTTTTCAGCAACAACTTCACCGCGCTAAAAGGCGAAGCTAGCTTCAACAACATCACCGATATAAACGCCGCTTTAGCGCTAGCAAGCAGCTTTGACGCCGCGCCTGCGGTCGCCATCGTCAAGCACGCTAACGCTTGCGGTTTTGCTGTAAAATCAAATCTGCTAGAAAGCTACGTCGAAGCGCTAAAATGCGATCCCGTCAGCGCATACGGCGGCGTCGTCGCGATAAACGGCACGCTAGACCGCGCTTTGGCCGAAAAAATCAACGAAATTTACGTCGAGGTCATAATCGCCGCAAACGTGGAGGAGGACGCGCTTGCGGTATTTGAAGCCAAAAAGCGCATCAAAATTTTCACCCAGGGCAATAAATTTTTACAGCGCGCAAACGACAAATACGACTTCAAACACGTTGACGGCGGCTTTGTCTATCAGCAAAGCGACGAAGTGAAACCTAGCGAGCTAGAAAATATGAAACTACAAACCGCGCGCGCAGCTAACGAGGCCGAGCTAAAAGACCTTGAAATCGCGTGGAAGGTCGCGGCGCTTACCAAAAGCAACTGCGTAGTTTATGTGAAAAACAGCGCCGTAGTCGCCATCGGTATGGGTATGACTAGCCGCGTGGACGCCGCGCGTGCGGCCGTGGCTAAGGCGCGCGATATGGGGCTTGATTTGCGCGGTTGCGCGCTTGCTAGCGAGGCGTTTTTCCCGTTCCGCGATAGTATCGATATCGCAAACGAGGCAGGCGTGAAGGCCGTGATACAGCCTGGCGGCAGCATCCGCGACGACGAGGTCGTACAGGCGGCAAACGAGCATGGCATGGCGATGTATTTTACCGGCGTGCGCCACTTTTTGCACTAAAATTTGATCGTTTTGCGGCGGGCAATTAGCTACGCCGCTTTGCTTTATCAGGCTTAAATTTGCAAATAGCGGTAAAATTTACGGCTTCAATGCTCTTTTAAATTTAGTTTATATAAACCCACGCAAATGACTGCGTCAAGACAAAAAAAAGAAAACGCATATGCTAAAAGAAAATATCAAAAACGAAATAGAAAAGCTGGCTTCCCATCCGTTTAGACAAAATACGGATGAGGTTGCGGAAATTTTAAACAAGCTAAATGTAAATAAACAAAGTTGTTTCGCGCAGTTATATCTTACTTATAGCGGGCCTTTTGACCCGATTTTTCAGGACGTAGAGATACTGGAAATCACGGACATCCTTAGCCCTAATATCATAGAAATGACGGAATATTTTCGCGAGCATTTTTTTGCTATCTCAAAGGTATATAGCTCTTAGCGACGATGCTTTCGGGATAGTTCGCGTCTACGATATAAACAGCGATAGAGTGTTTGAAATAGATATGAACGAAGTAGATAGTTTAGACGATTTTAGCGGCATCGCGAATTTAAAACGGTGGGATAGTTTTGAGCGATTTTTGGATGATTTTTTTACGCAGAAATAGTGGCAGCTTAAGCCTTAGCGCCGATACGGCAAATTTAAGCAGATTTTTGATTAAAATCTAGGCTGATTTTTTAATTTTTGGGTTTGTCGGTAAATTTACGTTAAGCGGGACGAGGGTACTGCACGAAGTAAAAAGCCGCTGTGGTATGAATTAAATTAAAGGAAAATTATGGTAGCTTATAATCGCCCTATTGCTTTAGAAGCTGCGCTTAAGGAAGTAACTCAGGAGCGCTTTTGCAAAGGATATCATTACAAGGATGTCGCCCTAACCGACGAGATGGTCGCACAGATCGTGCAAGTAAAGTCGTTGGTCAATATGGGATTTATCAATACCGCGATTACCGATGAAG
>CAUSIL010000061.1:0-9837 GCA_963531395.1 uncultured Campylobacter sp. | reverse complement strand
AAACCCGATTATATCGGGCTTAGGTGTTTCAAACCCCAACGGGGTAAATTTACACTTTAAATTTTTCTACTTTACCAGCCATTATGCCGATGTTTCAAACCCCAACGGGGTAAATTTACACAACAGTTTTGCGCCATGTTCAGGGCGGAATTTACAGTTTCAAACCCCAACGGGGTAAATTTACACTATTGCTTTGACTGCGGGGAACGAACCTCAAGTTTGTTTCAAACCCCAACGGGGTAAATTTACACAAGTTTTGAAAAACCCGATTATATCGGGCTTAGGTGTTTCAAACCCCAACGGGGTAAATTTACACAACAGTTTTGCGCCATGTTCAGGGCGGAATTTACAGTTTCAAACCCCAACGGGGTAAATTTACACGACCGAAGCTAACACGTTTTAGATCCATTACCTCAAGTTTCAAACCCCAACGGGGTAAATTTACACAGCGCCAAAATACTCATATTTAGGGCTATTTGCGATAAAAGTTTATATTTTTAGGCCTTAAAATAGCCTAAATTTAACCGCTCTAAAAATCTAAAACGCGAGTATATCGCTATTTGCGAAACTTACAAAAAGCTTTATCGCCGTAGCGGGCAAAGAAATGCGAGTAAAAACAAACCGCAAAAGTAAAAATCTTCGTAATAAATAAAATAAACAATAAAAACAAAACAAATAAAGTAAATAAAAATACCAAAACAAGTACGGTAGTTCTAACCAATTTTCGCTTGCGACGAATATAAAATACGGACGCTAGCTTTTGTAACCGGCAAGAGAAATTCATATTTATAGGGCTAGGGCTAAACGAAGCATAAATCCTCTTGAGCCAGCACTAGCGCAGAGCGTCTAAGTAAGACACACACTAAACTGGAGCAATAAAGCGCCGCCCCAAAGAAAAAATAAGCAAAAGTCGGCAAAATACTAAAACCTCGCTTAAGTTCGTTTATTACGAATGCAAACGACTAAAGGCGCCTAATTTGCAAGGTTTTAGCGATTTAGGTTTTGTATGGATTTTGTTTGCTCGCCATATCCAAAGCCTCACTAAACTTTCTTGGCACATCTTTAAATTCAATTAAAACTAATAAGCTATAAAAGATAACTAAAATCCAACGCCGCGTCATCTTTATAAACAGCTCCAAAAGAGCTAGCCTAAAAATAAACTAGGCCGCGCAAAACGACAAAATCGGCACAAATTTACCCCCCCCCCTCGTTTAGAGCCAAATTTGGCCGTCAAACCAAATCCCAAATTTAAAGCGTAAATCTAAAATTTAGATTTTTATCTACGCTTTATATTTTTGCCGTCTTTATTTACGCACATAAAATCCACGGTAGCCCCGCCGTCATAAATCAAAGCTACGCCATCTGAATGAAATCTATCGTCGCAGCCCGCTTCCTTGTCGCCTCGCAGTATCTCGTCCGAAGCGTCGGCAAAACTCTCGTAATATACGCCTCCAAAGCCCTCGTTGCGATAATAAATCGTAGTCTTGCGCTCGCCTCCAAACGCTTCGTTACCCCAGATTCTTACGCCTATGACGTTTGCGTTTTTTAATTTGGCTTTTAGTTCGCCAAAAGTCTGCTCGTCCCAGCCCAGTATCCGCAGTGGTTCCTGCACGCTCGTTCGCTCATCTACGCGGATGAAGCTCGCGGTTTGGTTTTTATCGGCATTCACGGCGCTAAACATCTCAACCCGGGCACCGTCCAAGCGCAGGTCAAACCAAACTCCGCGAGGCCTAATCTCGCGCGCAAAATCGCGCAATGCTAAAATCTCGATACGATTTTTTTCGTAGTTTCGCGCCAGCTCCCGTCCGTCGTATAAATTTAAGTAGGCGGCCGTCACCGCGATTAGAAAAATAATAATAAAAGACGCTTTGCGGCTTGTACTCATAAATCCTCGCAAGTTCTTTTATCCTTAGTATAATTTACGGCGTCAAGCAGGCTAAATTTAAAATTTAACCCCGTGATTTAGCAGTTTTCTCACGCCTAGATCCGTGTCGATGCCGGTGATTATGGCGTTGTAGATGTACTCTTTGCCTTGCTGGATGGCGCTTTCTAGACTCTCGCCGCGAGCGAGCAGGCAGGCTAGCGAGCTAGAAAACGTGCAGCCCGCGCCGATAATAACCAGCGGGTCGGCTAGCGGTGTTTCAAAGTTTTGCACGCTGCCGTCCTTGCGGTAGAGCGTGTCGATGCTTTTACCCGCGACGATGTGCTTTTTCACGATCACATCGCACGGCAAATTCGTAAAATCATCGCCGAAAAGCACGTCTGCTTCGCGCAGGTTCGGCGTCGCGACAGCGGCAAATTTCATCAGTTCTCTTAGCCGCTTAATGGCGCTATCTTTGATGAGTTTGTGCCCCATTTTCGAGACGCAGACGGGATCAAGCACCACGGGAGCGGAGTTTTTCTCTAAAAAGCTCTGCACGACGTCCATGATAGGCTCGTTAAAGAGCATGCCGATCTTAACGGCATCAAAGCTAAACTCCGCCGAGAGCATCTCGAGCTGATCGGCGATGAACGAGGGATCTAGCGAGACGATATTTTTGATCTTGTCCGTATTTTCAGCCGTTAGCGCCGTGACCGCAGTCGCGCTATAGCAGCCAAAGTGCGCACACGCCTTGATATCGGCTTGCAGTCCCGCGCCGCCGTTGCTGCATGAGCCTGCGATGATGAGGATTTTTTTCATTTTTTACCTTTTATTTTTGAATTTTTAAAATTTGTTTTATGCGTCAGGGTTTAAGAGCGGCGAGAACATATGAGTTATATCGCCATTAATTTTTACCAACATATCGCCTGACCCGAGTAGTTTTTCCGCCCCGCATTTATCAATACGAGGTCTAATATCGATAATGGCGCTATCGCCTAAAAAATCAAGAGACGAAACAGAGATATCAGAGTCGCTCGCATTTTTAAAATTTAAGTTATTCGCGCCTTTTAAAAGATCTTTTTTTGCCACCATAGACTTTCGAGATTTATTTTCGTATCGTAAGATTATAGTGGATAATTTCTTAAAAAGCGGATATCCTTTACTCCTAAATAGCTTCAAAATACTTTTAAAATACAGGCTAAAGTAAGTCAAAAAACTTTCAAAGGAGTTTTTCTTAAATAGAGGGCATCTTATTAGTAGCAAACAAAGCAAAGCTAGGCACAGATACTACGGACTTGCCTTGCTACCGCAAAGTAAATGGATGTTTATGCAAAATATATCTAAACTTAAAGAGATATTTTTCAAGCCAGGCAACGGTAATGGCTGCAACGAAATTAAAAAAGAGATTTTCTTGCTTTGTTTAAAATGGCGTATTCTGCCTTGCTTCACCATGTTTGTTGTTTTTAAAAATAGCTACGAGTGAAGAAAAGTAGGGTTTTAGATGTAATAAAAAGCAAAACAATCATGAAGCGATGTTCCTATAAAAAGAGCCGTATCGTATTTTAAGTTAATGAGAGAAATTTGATCAACTTGCCTTGAGCCAACGAAACGATGCGCTTTACACTACGGATAGATGCTGCTGAACTGATAAAATTTGGTATGCGAGCTAAATTTGGGATTCCTAGATTTATGAGATAGACTGGAATTTAACAAATTACGTAATAGCCTAGCGGCTTTATCTTGCGATTTTAAATGCTGTAAATTTTATATTTTGTTTGCGGCAGACTCTAAAATTTAAGAGGGGTAGCACGCCGCTGCCGCCTCTAAATTTAGCGTTATACTTTTAGAAGTTCGCTCTCTTTTTCTTTTACGAGAGAGTCGATCTTTGAGATGTAGCTATCAGTGATCTTTTGGACTTCGTCTTGCCCTTTTTTGCTCTCATCTTCGGTGATGGTTTTATCTTTTTCCAGTTTTTTTACCTCGTCGTTGGCATCTTTTCTGATATTTCTGATGCTGACTTTGGCTTTTTCGCCAAATGCCTTAGCGTGCTTTGCGTTTTCTTGGCGTTGCTCGACAGTCATCGGAGGGAAAAATAGCTTCACGCTCTCGCCGTCGTTGTTAGGATTTACGCCGATATTTGCCGCAGAGATCGCTGTAGTGATAGTTTTTAGCATCGGTTTTTCCCACGGCGTTATGCTTATGGTGCTAGCATCGCTCGTTAGTACGGTGGCGACTTGATTTAGCGGAGTTTGGCTACCGTAATAATCCACGTAAATATTATCGACTATGCTTATATTTACCTTGCCCGTGCGAAGCGTGCTAAAGTCGCGCTTTAGGCCCTCGATGCACTTGTCGCTATGCTCTTTTTGCTTTTTGTAAATCTCATTCAGCATTTATATCCTTTACTAAAATTTTTGTCGTCGTTTTTCCATTTACTTTAAGGCTCATTCTGACTTTATATCGGTCGATCGGCTTGTTAAATTTAAGCGTCATCTGTCCATTTTCGAGCTTAACTTTTTTTGTTTTTTGCCCCGTCATCGAGAAGTAGCCGTGCGTCGCGTTCTCGTCCGTTTTGATGATAAGTTCGCTAATCTTATTATCCTTCGGATAGTCTTGCGGAAGTATCCATTCGGCTTTTAGAAATTTGCTTGCAAGCGCGGAGGGTAGGTGCGTGCCGTTCATCGCAGGGATCCTATCTAGCTCGTGCAGATCGCTATCTGCCGCGACTGCGCCAGAGTTTTGGCTAAGTATAACCTCGATACCGTGTTCTATCGCGACATCACGTACCCTGTCGTTATATTCGCCAAAAGGATAGGCGAAATATCGCGGCTTGTAGCCCATATTTTTTTCAAATTTGCTTATACCGTCCTCAAAATCGTTTTTTAGTTTTTCCTCGTTAAGGCCGACCATATGCAAGTGGCCGTAGGAGTGATAGCCGACTTCGCCGTATTTTTCGATCTCTTTGATCTGCTCGAAGGTCATAAAGTCGCCGTATTTTCGCGCGGTGGCCTCGACGTAAATCATCAACGCAAATGGATACCCGTACTCTACAAATATCGGCAAACCTTTTTCGTAAAAGCTCTTGTAGCCGTCGTCTACGGTTAAAACGACCCAGTTGTCAGATACCGGCTCGCCGTTTTTTATCGCGTCCACGAGCTTTGAGAGCGGGACGATCTCGTAGCCTTTTTCTTTAAAATACTCAAACTGTTCGCGTAAATTTTTGCTAGAAATGTTTGTGCTAGGGTGCCTATCGTCGTCAAATCTGTGATAGTTAAAGATATGCGCGTCAGCAAGCGCAAACTGCGCCGCCGCAAAAAACGCGAGCGCGGAAACTAATTTTTTCATTGACGCTCCTTATTTTTTCTCGCTTACAGGAGCCGTAGGAGCGCTAGGAGCTTGCGGCGCGACTGCCTCAGGAGCCGCAGGTAGCGACGAAGTATCGACGCTGTCTATGAGAGATTTGCTGCTTTGCGTGTTGTAAAAATAGCTTAACGCTAGGGTGTTTAGGATAAACAAAACGCCCACGACAAAGGTAAATTTGGCCAAAAATCCGGCCGGTCCTTTTGCGCCAAATAGACTTTCGTTACTGCCACTATACGCGCCTAGTCCGATAGAGGAGCTTTTCTGAAGCAAAACGGCGATCGTCAAAACTACCGCGAAAATAAACTGCAATACTAAAAAAAGCGAATCCATTTAAAATCCTTTTAAATTTTCAAAATTAGTCGCGATTATACTAAAAAAGTTTTGAATTTGGGTTAAATTTCTTTTTCTATCTCATAAAGTTCGTAGCGCACGGCCTTAAAAATTTCGGAAATTTTAACGTCGACGAGCTTAAAACACTCCTCTAAAACCCTTGCGCTTTCTTGCGCGCGTTTGATGTTGGCGGTTTGTAAATCGTCTAAATTTAGGCGAATTTGCTCGTCTTTTAGGCTCGGTTTTAGCACGTCGTTTGCGGCGTCGCGAAATTTTAAGAATTCTTTTTGCGGGATTTTTGATTTGTGGCGAAGGTTTTTGATTTTTTTAGCGAGGACTAGGTCGTCAAAGCCGTAACGTCTGACGTCCTCGACGACTCTAAGCCCTTCTTTTAAGCGGTTTAGATTTGCGTCTATTACGCGATAAAGCCGCTCGTCGTTAGTCATCGCTATTAAAAAATCCTAAAATTCTAAGCAATGAAACGAATAAATTTAAGAAATCAAGATAAAGATCAACTGCGCCCTCGATCGGAGTTTCGTAGTTACCGCGGATGATATTTTGCGTATCGTAAAGGATATACGCGCTAAATAAAACAGCAGATACGCACGATAGCGCTACCTGAAAAATCGGACTTTTGAAGAATAAATTTAGCAGCATAGCCACGAGTAAAACGATAAGCGTGATGAAAAGCATTTTGCCCCACGTCGTAAAGTCGCGCTTAGTGTTCATCGCAAATACGCTAAGTCCGCCAAATGCTACCGTCGTAAGTGTAAAGGCCTGAGCTACTATCGCCGCGCCTCCGGGCATCGCAAAAGTGCGTCCCAAAATAGGCGTAAGCGTAAGTCCGCTAACGAAAGTAAAGGCAAAAAGCAGGATCAAATTTAAGCCGGCCTTGCGTTTAGCAAACATTAAACCGACCAAAAGTCCTAGCTCAAGTATCACAAATAGCCAGTAGTTGCCCGCTACAGTAGCTCCTAGCGAGCTATAAAGCCCGACATAGGCTCCGACGCTGGCGGCTAAAAGCGAAGCCGCAAAAAGCTGATAAGTTTGCTTGATAAACGTGCTAAGCGCGCTTTGCGAATATTCGCTCGCAACCTCATGCTCGCTTGAGCTTGCATAATTTCTGTCATATAAACTCATGTTCTCTCCTTTTTAATTTTTGATGCAAATTTAGCCAAAAATAGGTAAATAAAATATAAAAAATCGCTGAATTTGGCGCGTAAAAAGCAATTTAAAAAATTTTAACGAAGTTTGAAACGTTTTTGATATAATATTTTAAAAAATTGTCAGGAAAATACAATGCAAGAAATTTTAGACGGCGCCGTTAAATTTATGGAAGAAGATTTTTTAGAGCACAAGGAGCTTTTTGAAAGCCTGGGCGAGAAGCAGACGCCGCACACTCTTTTTGTCGGCTGTATCGACTCGCGCGTCGTGCCTAGCCTCATAACAAACACGATGCCAGGCGACCTAGTCGTCGTGCGAAATATCGCAAATATAGTGCCTCCGTACCGCAAAAGCGAGGAGTTTTTGGCTACGACCTCGGCAATCGAGTACGCCTTGCAAACGCTAAACGTGCAAAACGTCATCATTTGCGGACATAGCAACTGCGGCGGCTGCGCGGCTTTATGGATGGATGAGGCTAAATTTGGCAAAACGCCAAACGTTAAGCGCTGGCTAGATCTACTAGAGCCCGTAAAAAAGCGCGTGCAAAAGCTTTTTGGCGACAATATCGCAAAAAGAGAGTGGCTAACCGAGCGCTTAAGCCTCGTAAATTCGTTTGAAAATTTACTGAGCTATCCAGACGTCAAGGCTAAATTTAGAGACGAGGAGCTAAAAATTTATGCCTGGCACTACATAATAGAAACGGGCGAAATCTACAACTACAACTTCGCGACAAAGAGCTTTAAACTACTAGGAGTCGAGAAATGAGAAAAATTTTAGCCGCCGTTTTTGCGCTGTGCTTTGGCTTAAATTTACTAGCAAATACCAAAATCGACGACCTAAACGCCACAGACATCCTAAGCGTCGTAAATCAAATCAACGAGGCAAACGCTCAAATCGCCGTCATCAAAGCCCAATCCGCCGAAAATAACGAAACCGCCGATAAAAACGTGCTTTTTAAAACCGTCTCGGAGAAAAAAGAAAAGCTAATCGAGCAAATCCCCTACCTCATCATGCAAATCGAAATCGACGAGGAGCAGGTGCAGAAATTTAAGCGCGAAATGCAAAATTTGGAATCAAAAATCAAACGGCTAAAAAACTCGGACAACCAAAATTTATACGTAAAAGACAAGCTGGAGTTTGAGCGCATGCGGCTTGACGAGCTGTTTTACTCCTCGCTTTTAAATTTGGAAAATATCTTCAAAGAAGGCGGCAAGGCCGTGGACGTAAGGCTCGCCGTCGAGGAGACGCTGCTTAGCTTTCAGACGGAGTTTTACTCGCAGTTTAAGGAGTTTAAAGATAGTCTAAACGAGGAAGCGCTCGCTGCGCACAAAGGCGAACTAGAGGCGCTAGAGGCGCACAAAAAGACGCTTGAGGAGATACTCCACTATCTGCGCGATAACGCCGAGCTGCTCACGTCAAACTACATCATATCGGAGCTAAATTTAAAAACGGCGATTGATTTTATCAACGAAAAGGCCTCCTTTACGAGTAAATTTAACGTCGGTAAGGCGGCAATCATATTCGTCGTATTTTTGTTTTTCGTCTCGTTTACGACGCTGCTTAGCAGGCTCACGCTGTGGGCTTTGATGAAATTTTTCGTCAAGCACGACTCGGATAGACAGACCAAAGGGCGCATCGTAGAAATCATCAAACGCCCGATGCTACTCACTCTCATCGCCTACGCGATAGATATTTGCGTCTCGATCGCGTATTATCCGGCTCCTATGCCGATAAAATTTGCAAATTTCCTAGCGATCACTTTCGTTATCGCCGTTGCCTGGCTCATACTTAGCGTACTAAACGGCTACGGCATGGTACTTATTAACGAGCTCACCAAAAAAAGCGGGCGCAAAGAGGTGATAAATTTGATCCTAAAGATCATCTATTTCATCATCTTTGTTATCGCACTGCTTATCGTGCTTAGCAAGCTTGGATTTAACGTCAGCGCCATCATCGCCTCTCTTGGTATCGGCGGCCTCGCGGTAGCTCTTGCGACCAAGGACATCTTGGCGAATTTCTTTGCTTCCGTGATGCTGCTCTTTGATAACTCGTTTTCGCAAGGCGACTGGATCGTGTGCGGCGACATCGAGGGGACGGTCGTGGAGATCGGGCTTAGAAAAACGACCGTGCGAACCTTTGACAACGCCCTTATCTTCGTACCAAACTCCAAGCTAGCTAGCGATCCTATACGAAACTGGAGCAGGCGAAAGATGGGACGGCGCATCAGGATGCTAATCGGGCTAGAGTATAGCGCCACGACCGAGCAGATAAAAAAATGCGTCGAGGAGATAAAACAGATGCTAATCGACCACCCAGACATCGCAAAGGGCGACGATATGGGGTCTAAAAAAGTTAGCCGCTACGACCGAGGCATCGTTTCGTTTGACGATTTGGCGGGATATAAGTCAAATTTGTTCGTCGTCGTGGACGAGTTTGCCGATAGCTCGATAAATATCCTCGTGTACTGCTTTTCAAAGACGATAGTTTGGGGCGAGTTTTTGGCCGTCAAAGAGGACGTGATGCTAAAAATAATGAATATCGTAGAGGCTAACGGGCTTGGATTTGCCTTCCCTAGCCAGAGCCTATACGTCGAAGAAGTGAAAAAATAATTTTAAAGGAGAGAAAATGAGCGAAGAATTTGACTACGAAGAGGAAGATTTGGAGGAGGAATACTCCGAATTTGACGACGAAAGATCCGAAAAATACAGCTATAACTACGACGAGAACGACTACGAATACGGCGACGAAGACGAAGAGGATAGCTACGAGATGTGATTTGCGCTAAAATTCGGCTTTGCTGGTAAATTTGCCGGCAGGCCGAATTTTGGAGCGTTTAAATTTGACTTGTATCCAAATTTGAACCAAATCTTGAAATAAGACAAGTCGCCGTTTTGCGTAAACTCAGTCAAATTTAGACAGGCTTTGTGCCGATATACAAATATTTATACTGCTTTTGATGATTTTAGCAACCACCACCTTCAAATTTAGGCATTTATATCTAGCTTTCGGATTTTATTTAGAGCTTCTAAAAGCTTGGTTACGTCTGTTCCTTTTTCCTGTTCGGCTTTGATAAATTTCTCGAAAAACTCGCGCTTTATATCCCTATAAACATAGGTTTG
>CAUSIL010000060.1:0-9884 GCA_963531395.1 uncultured Campylobacter sp. | reverse complement strand
CGTGATGGTTGGCTGCGGAAGCGACGAGGCAAAAACGCCCGAGGAATTGGGCGCAATAGTCGTAAAAACCATCAAAAATAACCCGGCAGGTATGGCGTTTTTGATTAAAACAGGCGGCAAAGACGAGCAGGATAAAATAGCAAAAAAGATAGAAAATGAGCTAGAAAAAAATAAATCGGATAAGATACTTGACGCATCCGTTTATAGGATAGACGTGCTGAGCCCTAGACATGCCGAGCTTGCGATTAAAGTACAATTTTCAAGCGGAGAGAGGATTCGTAGATTTAATATTGAAAAATTTGACGAGATTTGGTATTTAAAAAATCCGTTTTAAAATTTAAATCGGGAGCCAAATCGCCCAAAAATTATTTAAAAGCAACCTTTGCTTTTAAGTCCGGCGATAAAGCGCGAATAGCTAATATCTCGGCGGTACGCAGCGTTAATGCGCGCTATCCGTAAGCGGCAAGAGTAGCCTTTCTTGCGATGAGTTGGCGTAGGCTAAGCTTGCTAGCGCTACGCCAAAACTTCCAAGCAGCCCCGACAAAAAGCAAAACGTTAAAAATTACGATTAAAATTTTAGTGATTTAAAATTTTAAGCCCTTTTAAAAATGCAAATTTAACCGCAGCATCGCTCTCAAACGATTTTGCGTCAAATCCCTGCGAGGTGCCGGCAAATTTATCGTAAAGCTTGTAAAATCTGCCTCTAAAAGAGCAGTCGTTTAAAAATACGTTAAAAAACGCCTCCGCAGCGTCCCTGCCGCCGGAATAAAACATGAAAAAAATCGGATATAAATCGGTATCTTTTAAATTCGGGTTAAATTTAGTCCCGCGTTGCATCATAAACTCCGCCGCCTTTCGTTTATCCTTAAAAAGCTCAAAAATAGGCAGCGCGTAGTCCTTGATAGCCGCGCTAATCTCGCGCACGCTAGGCTCAAAGCTAGCACCCGCGAGCTGCCAGTGGAGCGAACCGCGCGGCGTGAGATAGCCCAGCTGCTTGGCAAACACTAGATCAGTCGCGTATGGTAGCTCCTCTTGCATCAGTTTTTTTAGGCTTTTGCAGTAGATCGCGGCGTGCGGCAAGATCTCCACGCTACCCTCGTGATTATGCATGCTTGACTGAAAATAAATCTCAAACGAAACGTCCTTGTCGGCGCTTTTTTTACTTAGTTTTTGCCCTTTTTGCGCGGGCTTAAAGTCTGCAAAATTCGCCGCGATTTCATTGCAGCCGTTTTAAAATCGCTCGCGCGGTGTCATGATTTTCCTTCAAATTTCTCGTTTAAATTCGGGCGTTTTACTATCTGCTACGTAGTTTAGCCTAGCTTGCACGACCTTTTGCATCGCTTGATTTTTCTTGTTTTTGGCTAAAATTTGCAGCCTCCTTTTGCCGATGCGTTTGTCGGCGGCCTTTAGGATATTTGCAAGCCCCCATTCATCGGCATCAAAATGCTTTTTAAACAGCTCATCTTTGGGCGTGTCGATATATTCGCGAATAAGCTCGCCGATGTCGCTTATGCCGCTATCATACGGATAAAATTTCGCTAGAGGAGCGCCGCCCTGTGCTAGGCTTTTTATGCGGCCGTCTTTTAGCGCGAAATCCTTCGGGTAATCAAAAATAATCTCGCCCGCAAGCGTGATAAAATATCGCGGCAAATCCGTGCCGCCGCGCCTGCTTTGCATCCTATAAACCGCGCAGTGTATCTGAAAATCGATGCCCTCGTCCACGAGTTCGTAAAACCGTTTTTGAAGTTTGCTCCAGCGTTTCATTTTTACCCTTTATTTCGTTTTTTAGGTTGATTAGCGCATCGGAGCGTATGATAGCACGCGGCTATAAAATACATCTTAATCTAAATATGAATTTTAATTAAACACTTTTAAAATACGACCGAGCGGACGGCGGCGCAAATTTTTAGCCCTATTTAGCGGCTAAACGTATGCTGACTCTACTCGTCTTTAAAACCGACCCTCTTTTAAAGCATAAATTTGACCTAGCTTTTTTAATTGCTTTTGCAGGATTTTGGGCAAGACAGCTAAATTTACTCGCAATCTTTGCTTTCAAGCTTTACTCGAATCAACTCTTTAGCGCCCAAAAAATAGACAAAATCCACGCCGTCAGCTATCTCGCGCACGGCCTTTAACCGCGTATCCTCGCAAAATTCTTTTTTGAGTTCCTTTGTTTGCTCCTCTTTTAGCTCGGTGATATCTTTATCATTTAACGCGTTTTCATCTGTTTCTAGCCCTTTACCGAGCGCATAACGATAAACAAAACGGCGGTTTTCGCAGACGATTTTTTCTAGCGTATTTATCTCGTCTAGTTTTCTCGGGAGACCTGAATTTAGTCGCGCCAGCATCTCTTTTACGTTTGACGCTTCGCATAGATTTTCTTTCATCTGCTCTTTTGTGTATTCTACTTTACTGCCTATAAAAACTTCTACGCCGATCCAGATCGCGACGGCGACGCCTAAGATAATAAATAAAAATTTGTTGAGTTTGTTTAGGTTTTGATTTAGTTTTTGTATATCCATTTTTGCTCCTTAAATTTGAGGCGGTATTTTATCGGAAAAAACGAAAAACAAAAATTAAAATTTGGAGCGAAATTTGTTTTATTGCGATTTGGTAGAAACGATAAAATTTAATTAAAGTAAAGAATTAAAGAAAAAGGAGCGGAAACCGCCCCTGGGTATTATAAAGCAGCCTTTGCTTTTGAAGCTAGCTCGCTGAAAGCTTTTGCGTCATTCATAGCTAGATCGGCTAAGATTTTTCTATCAAGCTCGATATTTGCTTTTTTAAGTCCCGCGATAAAGCGAGAATAGCTAATGTCGTTTAGGCGGCACGCAGCATTGATGCGCACTATCCACAAGCGGCGGAAGTCGCGTTTCTTGCGGCGTCTGTCGCGGTATGCATAGACCAAACTTCTTTCTAATTGCTCTTTAGCTTTTCTAAAGTGTTTGTGCCTAGCGCTGAAAAAACCTCTAGCTAGTTTTAAAACTTTTTTATGGCGTCTTCTTCTAACTACGCCTGTTTTTACTCTTGCCATATTTATCCTTTACAAATCGGCGCTCACTGAGTGAGTCTTGCCCCAAATTCGGGGGAGTTTGGAATGACTTTTCGTCAAAAACTTAAATTCCGAGCATCGCTTTGACGCTTGCGACGTTTGTGCTGTCTACGTATTGAGGCGAGCGTAAATCTCTCTTGCGGTTGCGAGATTTTTTAGTCAAAATGTGGCTTCTAAAAGCAGAGCCTCTTTTGATCTTGTTTTTGCCCACTTTAAAACGTTTAGCAGCGCCGCGAACTGTCTTCATCTTAGGCATACTAATCCTTTTAAAATTTCTTTTACGCCTTACGCGTAAGAGTTGGATTATACCCAAAATTCCTTTAATAAATTTAAATTTGACGGGACATGCGTCAAAACGCAAAACAAATTTACAATACAATCTTGAAAGTAGCTTAAATTTTAGATTTAATTAATATTTTTAGTCCTATAATTTCATTTAGATTTATTATCTCAAATCAAGGAGTAACGATGAAGATGAAGTTTCTCGCCTCTGCGGCGGTAATAAGCGCGATGTTTTGCGCAAACGCGCTAGCTTGCACGACTATTTTGGTTGGAGAGGGGGCCTCCGACGACGGCTCGATGTTGATAGCTAGGAGTGCCGATAGCAAGGCGGTAAAGGCGCAGGTATTTTTGATACATCCCAAAAAAACCGATCAAAAAGGCGTCCACAGCTCAAAGGCGCATGACGGAGCAAATGATTTTACCTATCCGCTGCCAAAAGAGGGCATGAGATACACGACGATAGCAAACTCCCACACCAAGCTTCACGGCGCGGTCGGCTACAATGACGCGGGCGTGGGCATCAGCGGCACCGAGACCATATATGCTAAAGACGAACTGCTAAAAATCGATCCCTATAACGAAGCTACCGGCATCACGGAGGACGATATCCCCGACGTCTTGCTGCCTCGTATGAAAAGCGCGGCGCAGGGCGTGAAGCTGCTCGGCGAGATCGTAGAAACTACGGGTGCGGGAGAGGGTTTTGGCGTAGTGTTCGTGGATAAAAACGAGCTTTGGTACTTTGAAACGGGTACGGGTCATCACTGGATGGCGGTTAAACTACCTAAAGACGAGTATTTCGTCTCCGCAAACCAAGGCAGACTGCAAAATTACAAAGAAAACGATCCGAATTTCATGGGATCAAAAAATTTGATCAAATTTGCAGAGGATAACGGCGCCTACGACCCGGCAAAAGACGGCGAATTTCAGTTTACGAAAGCCTACACTAGAGACGACGAGAGGGATATGACTTACAACTATCCGCGCGTTTGCTGGGTGCAGCAGATATTTAATCCCGAGCTAAAAGATAAGCAGACCCTTGAGGGCGGCAACTACCCGGTATTTTTAAAACCAGCTAAAAAGCTAAGCGTACAGGATCTAAAAACCGCGCTCAGATCCCACTACGACGGCACCGCCTACGATAACTACTCTAGCAAAGACGAAAATCAAAAAAATATCTACCGCGCCGTGAGCGTCTTTAGAACCTACGAGTCGCACGTGATGCAGGTGCGCCCGTGGCTACCGCAAGAGATCGGCAGAGTGACCTACGTGGCGCTTGGCATGTCAGATCTTGGCGTTTATTTGCCGTATTACTATGGGCTGGATAAATTTATCGACGGCTACGACAAGGGCTCGTATAAGGCCGACGACGAGTCGATTTATTGGACGTATAGAAAGCTGCAAACTCTAGTGATGATGGACTACGATAAGTATTCGCCTATCGTAAAAAAGACCTACAAGGAGTTTGAGGACGCTCTGGCAGTCAAACAGGCTAAATTTGAAGACGAATACGTCAAGCTCTACAAAAAAGACAAAGCCAAAGCAAACAAGCTGCTAAACGAATTTTCGATAAATACAATGAAGGAAGCCAAGGCTTTAACGCAAAATTTGACCAACGAAATCTTCACTATGCTAACGGACGACACCGACGCCAAGCTAAAATCGCTAAACAAAGGCAAAAAAGACTAGGCAAATTTAAGAGGCGGACTGCGGCCTGCCTCGTAAGTTTTGCGATAGGCGCTATTACCGACAAGCTAGGCTAAATTTAGCGACTAATTTTATTCGCGTAAATTTAGCCGCAGATTTTAGGCATTAAATTTAATCCGAAATTTAGCCGAAATTTCCGACTCCTTTACCGATTTATTACGATTTCTAGTTAAAATCGCAGTGAAAAAAATCAAAAGGAAATCCAATGGAAAACAAAATCATGGATAGCGTCAGAGGCGGATTTTGGACGAAGCCAGTCATTATTTTCGTCTTGCTTTTGCTGCTGCTTATCCCGCTAGGTTTCATCAGCTCGATGATTTCTGATCGCGCCTACGTAAAGCGCACCGCCGAGGAGTCTATCATGCAGCCAGTCGGCGGCGAGCTTAGGATCGAGGGCGTTTTGATCTCGGTGCCGTACAAAAAGCAAGCGGCCGTCTATAACGAAAGCGGCGTACCTACGGTATCGCAGACCACCGAGCAGATCATGATAGCGCCGCAGTCTTATGAGCTATCGACCCAGCTAAATCCTCAGTATCTAAAGCGCGGTATCTTTAGCGTGCCCGTTTTTAACGGCGAAGTCGCGCTAAAAGCCAAATTTGCCCCGCTAAATTTCGAGCAGCTAAATATCGCGGAAAGCGACGTTTTGCTAAGCGAGGCGACGCTGATTTTGGGCGTGGGTAACAAAAAGACCTTTACCGCATTTCCCGCACTAAAAGCAAACGGACAGGATCTCGCGCAGTCTTTTGCGCCGCCTAAATACTCGCCCTTTGCCCAAAGCGTCCACTACAAGCTACCCGCAAATTTAGCAAACGGCGGCTTTGAGCTAGCGGGCACGCTATCTATGCAAGGCGGACAGAGCGCGAGCTTCGTTCCCGTCGGGCAGGATAATAAATTTGACGTAAAATCCTCGTGGAGCTCGCCGTCTTTTAGCGGCGGTTGGCTGCCTAAATCTCGCGAAGTTACAAGCAGCGGCTTTAACGCGCAGTGGGAGATTTCAGGCCTTAGCACCAGCGTCCCGCAGGCGTGGATCATGAACGGCGGACGCGATATACGGTTTGAGGGCGTCGAGGCTAGCTTCATCAGCCCTGTAAACAACTACTCGCTCATCGCGCGCTGCGTGACGTACGCGATCTTGTTTCTAGCGGTGCCGTTTTTGGCAATATTTTTGTGCGAAATTTACAGCCGCGTCCGCATCCACCCAATCCAGTACCTGCTCATCGGAGTCGCCGACGTGCTGTTTTACCTGCTCGTGCTCTCGTTTTCCGAGCATATCAGCTTCCTAGCCAGCTACCTCATCGCGGCCGCAGCCGTGTGCGCGACGATACTTTTCTACGGCTCGGCGATCTTTCGGGCGCGCAAATGGGGCGTATTTATCGCGCTCGTGCATGCGGTTAGCTACTGCTTGCTCTACGGCATCTTGCAGTCTGAGGACTACGCGCTTTTGATGGGCAGCGTGATGATATTTGCGGTGATAGCGCTGGTGATGTATTTGACCAGGAAGATAGATTGGTACGAAAACGGGCTGAAAATTTAGCTTTTCGGCTTGTCTTTTTGGTTTATACTTTGTTGGATTTGAAATTACGCTCGGTCACTACCGACGAGGTAGCTCCCGTCGCAAAATTTCAAATCCGCCGCGTCTAAACGTAAAAATACTTCACCCCGACTTCCCTCGCTCAAATTTGCAAATTTGAGCCGCTGAGACCCGCACCCTGAAAATGTCAAATTTAAATTTGTGGCGCGACAGTGCCAGATAAACCTACACATAGCGCAGTAACATCTCACGTGCAGTGGGGTTAGAGAGGGCTTCTGCGTCGCTGCGCTAGCAGCTGCAAGCAGACCGTAAGTAGAAACCCCTTCCTCTCCCAAAGAAAAGAAAAAAAGAGACTCTTTTGCTTCGACTTTATCTTACAATCGCTTCTTAAAAAGCTGCGAACGCGAAACGTGAGGGAGCAGAACGCAATTTAAACCCCATCCCCTTTACAATAAAGCAAAAAAATCTAACTTGCAATACCAAATTTGGTATCTTAAAAATACGGGTTTCGGCGCGTCAAATTTAGATTCAAATTTATTCAAAATCGGATCCGTCGCAAATTTACGGCAAGCGATTTGCGCGCGTATTTTGCCACCCTTGCTAGGAAGCGGACCGAATTTATAACCGCAAAAGCAAAAAGCGGTAAAATGCGCTAAAAAAGGAAAATTTACAAAATGAGCGAAAATTTACAACATAGCAGTGCGGGCGGGCTGATTTTGGGTATAGAAAGCAGCTGCGACGACAGCTCGGTGGCGCTACTCGATATAGAAACGCTGGAGCTAAAATTTCACAAAAAAATCTCGCAGGATGCCGAGCACTGTGCATTTGGCGGAGTGGTACCGGAGCTTGCCGCGCGCCTACATACGGCCGCGCTGCCTAAAATTTTAGAGCAGATCAAGCCTGAGCTGCCCCGCGTCAAAGCCGTCGCCGTCACAAACGAGCCCGGGCTATCCGTGAGCCTAGTGGGTGGCGTCGCGATGGCAAAGGCGCTCGCCTCGTCGCTGCGCGTGCCGCTAATCGCCGTAAATCATCTCGCGGGGCACGTGTATTCGCTATTTTTGTCACAGGAGGCGCGGCTGCCCGCGGGCGTGCTGCTAGTTAGCGGCGGGCACACTATGGTGCTAGATATCGGTGCGGACGGGGCTGTGGGCGTACTGGCTGCCACGATGGACGATAGCTTCGGCGAGAGCTTTGACAAGGTCGCAAAGATGCTGGGGCTTGGGTATCCGGGCGGCGTAGCGGTCGAAAAGGCGGCAAAGAGCGGGCGCGAGAGGTTTAAATTTACCGTGCCGCTGCTTGGCGACGCGCGCACGGCGTATAGCTTCTCGGGGCTAAAAAATCAAGTCCGCGTCGAAACCGAAAAGCTCGCCGCAAGCGGGAATTTGGGCGCGCAGGAGGTCGCCGATATCTGCTTTGCCTTTGAAAATACCGCTTGCAAGCACATCTTAAACAAGTTAGAAAAGATCTTTGCCCAGCGTAAATTTGAGCGTTTCGGCGTCGTGGGCGGGGCAAGCGCAAATCTAAATCTACGCTCCCGCTTGCAGGCTCTGTGCGGGAAATACAGCTGTGAGCTCATCTGCGCGCCGCTAGAGTTTTGCTCCGATAATGCCGCGATGATCGCGCGCGCGGGACGAGAAAAATACCTGCGTGGCGAGTTTGCGGGGCTTGATTTGCAAGCAAGTCCTAGAAGCGAGCTAACGAGGATTTAGATTTAGTTTTAAGGCGGCGCGGCAAAATTTGAGCTTCGGTCGTAAATTCGGCCGCCCTCGTCGTCAAATTTGCGTAAATTTAGCCTCTGCTGGGTGTAAAGACGCGGGTTTTGAGCGGGGGGTCGGTCGCGGAAAAAAGCACGCCTACGAAATCTCCGTAAATTTAAAACTAGACTTTTCACGCCCCGAAGCAAACCGGTTAAAAGCCTGATTTGTCGCGACGCCAAAAACTAAATTTATCCGCATCCAAAAACAGACTGCAACCGTCTGGTAGCACCCAAACGCAAATTTGCGTGCCTTGATGCAAACGGCGGCAAAAACAAATCGCTTTAAACTAGGCGCGCTTTGCGAGCGATAAGAGTTCGTTTAGTTTCCGCATTTTTCTAAAATCTCCCGCGGCTCGTAAATTTCTACGCCTAAATTCGGGCTTTGAGCCCTTGAAGTCATCGCTTCGGCGATCTGCGCGCCGCTCATGGGTCGGTAGGTTTTAAACAAAGATTTAGAAATGAGCCTAAAAAGTAAGATCGCTAGGCTCTCGCCTAGTCTAAAATGCTCGCGCTCACCGCGAATTAGCGGCGGATGGACGATTTGCAAGCTTTCAAAGCCTAGTTTTTCGATCTGCTCCTGCGCGCGCCCTTTGGTTTGCAGGTAAAAAATTACGCGAATTCGCGTCCGTGCCGGGAGCGGAGATTAAAATAAATCTTTTTACGCCGCTATTTTTGCCCCATTTCGCGGCTTCGAGCGAGTAGGTCAAATCGACTTTTTCGAAATTTTTGCGACTTCCGGCTTGCTTTATCGTAGTTCCCAGCGCGCAGAAAATTTCGTCGAAATTTTCGCTAGGCAGATTCGCGATCTCATCGAATTTCACGATTTTCGTTTCTAGCTTTTCGTGGCTAAAATTTAACTTTCGTCATGTCCAAACTACGATTTTTTCGTAATTTTCGTTTTGGCAGAGCAAGCGGACGAGTTAGCCGCCGACTACGCCGGTGGCACCTAGAATCAAAGCTTTTTTCATTTTATTTCCTTTTTTGCGAGTTATTTTGCCGCACTTGGGTTATTTTTAAACGAGCGGCCCTCGCGTAAAATTTACGTTATGCGGCAGAGTATGCGTGCGCTGACCCAAAAGCTTGCTACGAGCGACGCAGTTCCAGCAAAGCGCACCGTTTATAAATTTAGCTCTTTTATCGCTCGTAAAATTTCATCCTTGCGGGCTAGAAAATCCTTTGCGATAACTATAAATTCGTTATTTTTTAGCGAGGCTGCGTCGTAGATCGGGGCTTTGAGCGTCGCTAGATCGATCATCTTTGCGCCCGCGCCCGCGGCGATCATCTCGCCCGCGGCGTTATCCCAGATGGAGCTTGGCGAGTAGCGCATGTAAGCGCCCGCGAGATTTTCTGCGATGCGGCAGTATTTGATTGCCGAGCTTAGTCGCGCGATGTCCAAATTTAGGGCGCTTGCGAGCTTACCGGCCGTTACGTTTTTGCCGCGTTTGCCGCTGATTATCGTTTGCGGCGCATGCTCTTTTGCGGCTAAAATTTGCGGTATAAACGCGCCGCTTTTATAAAGCTCTTTTTGCGTTCGTCCGCCCTTTGCCGCCCTATAAATT
>CAUSIL010000059.1:0-10085 GCA_963531395.1 uncultured Campylobacter sp. | reverse complement strand
CACATCAAAGCTATCGGCTAAGATAGGTAAAAGAGGCGTCGGACAAGAGGCGGCCAATATATTTATTGAGCCAAGGTCAAGCTCATTAAGCCTGACATCAAAAAACTCGTCAAATTTCTTATCGAATTTGCTTTTGTGTCCGGGAAGTATCGTCATAGTTCTGCCTTTGCATACGATAGGTTAAAGCTTATTTTGACAAAGCTATCCTCGCCTACTTTGGTATCTGCAGTCGGAGCGGCTAAATTTACGCGGTACACTCCATTTTTATGTAACATAGAGTAGATATAGCTCAAATTTAGGTCTTCGCCTAGTTTTAGACTTTTTCTAGATGCTTTTATTTCTTTATCTATAATATCTTGCAAAAACATGTCGGTGAGCTCCAGCGTTGCTTTGATTTCTATATCTTTGATTCGGGCATTTTTGACTACTACATTGTCGGTCAATGGCCTCACTTTCTCGCCGCTTAAATACTCCGCTACGCTAATACGCGTATCCTCGCTCATATCTGAACTTTTTAGATAAATTTGAACTACTCCCGGCCCGCCGTTATTAACGCTGCACTCTATTACCTTTGAATTTGCGCTTAAAACGTGATAGACGTAGGCCTTTGCGCTTCCTGCAGTGCTAAATCTTTCAAGAGAAAGTACCGCTCTTTCCCTTAGTCTTTCGTCGCTTTCTACCTCTGCGCCACCGCTAAAATCGCTTAGTTGCTTTGCTTTTAATACGAACGGGAAAGGCGTTTGGATATATTCACACTTTAGCGGGCTTGATTTTATAAATTTATCAAGCACCGATACGGCCGTAGTTTTTAGTTCTCCTTTTTTGACGATCGCCGTTTCTTTGACGTAGGCGACGTCGCCATTGTCGCTAACTAAAACGCTTCCGGCCGGAATTATCGTATCCGCATCCCTAGGGGTTGAAAGCGAAAGCTCGATACCGGCCGTCGGCTTTTCTCCCTTTAGCCGCTCTATGCCGTATATCGCTACGATATTATCAAGATCGCTTCCGCTTGAAAAAGGCAGCAGCATGGCTTTTACGCTGCTATTGATTCTGGCTCGCAAAAGCAGCTCGCGGTAAGCCAGCGTTTCAAGCAGGGCCGAATAGTTATCGCTCTCCAAAAGCGAAATTTCTTTGTCCGTCAAATAGCTTTTAAAAAGCTCTTTAACGCCCTTTAAAAGCTCGTCGTAGTTAAGCTCTTCGATCACGTCCGGATACGGTAAATTTTTTAAAAAGCTCATAGCTCTATCCCTATCTCGTCGCCGCTAATTAGAACGATATTAAAATTTAGCTTATGGTCTTTTAGGCTTATTAGCTTTACTTCATCTATCTTCACTCTTTTTTCCCATCTTTCTACGGCCTCTATGACGTAGCAGGCCAGATCGGCTCTAAACTCGTCGTCTACCCTTCGGTCTATTAGCTCGAACAAGCGACTACCGTACTCCGGCAACATAACCCGCGAACCAAGGGGCGTAAGCAAGATGTCTTTTATACTCTCTTCTATAGTCGTAAGATATCCCATACTCATCTCCTAGTGCGAGTGGTGCGGAGTATTGCCGCCCTCGTCTATGATGCGCCCCGTAGCGTGGATGCTGCCGCCTATTTCCAAGTCGCCTTTTAAATTCAGCTGGCCGCAAGTTATGTTTATTTGCTTCGGCGCCGAAATTTCAAGAGTCGAGCTAGCCGTATCGTAGCTCATGCTTACGCCGTCTTCAAAGCTTACGCGCACCTTTTTATCCGTCGGCTCCTCTTTATGCGCGCTTTGGTAGAGTCCGCGAAGTATGACGCCGCTGTTTAGGTTGCCTCTTACGGGCAAGACCAGCACCTGCTCGCCTACCCTGATAGGAGAGAAGCTCACGGCAAAGGAGTTTGAGAAGCTTTGAAATACCGGCAAAAAATCGGTAACCATTGAGCCTACGGCCACTCTTGCCTTGTCACCGCGAACTTCGCTAATCGTTGCGATTTCTATAAAATATTCCCTACTCATCACCGATATGCTCGCTAAATTTATTATTTTTAATAGGTCGCCTTCGTCTAACGTTTTGTTTTATCTCTTTTACGTCGTCGTGAATTTCGTTTAGTTTTTGGCGGTTCGCGCCGTTTTCGGTGCGTAGCGTCTCTACCAGTTCTCTGGTGGCGGCCGTGTTGTTATTTATAGCTTCGTTGCTTCTTACGGAAATATCCACCAAAATTTCGGAGTTTTTGTTCGCGGTTTTGTTTAGTAGCCAAAAGATCACCACAAATACTATAAAGCCGAAAATTACCATAAAGACCAAAAACTCATTCGCTCCCCAAGCTCCGGCGGAGTTTATAAGTCCCGTAGCTTCTTTGATCTCGTCGCTAAAATTTAGGCTATTTTCCATTTTATTCCTTTATCCCCAGGCATTGTTTGAGAAATCTTTCGCAATCGCGGTAGTAAATAGCAATCCTCTTATCCGTCTCGAACGTACCGTCGTTTTTAGGTTTTACGGGCATCTTGGCATTGCACTTTACGGGTACGTATTTTTCTTGATAAATGATATGCGGCTCGCTCGCTTGAGGTTTGGCCGCGCAGCCCGCAAATATTAAAGCAAATAGGCAAAAAAGCGAAATCCTAATCACGAAACAGCTCCTTATATGCCGCCAATTCGGCCTCGCAGCTTTTATCTTTGACGTAGATCTTCTTTATCCGTTCGGCCTCTTTTGACGGAGTATCGTCGATCTCTACCGCGGCGGCCTTTATAGCTTCGTTTTGCAAAGAAAGAGATACGTTGCAGGCGTTTAGATTATTTTTTACCGTAGCGTAGTCCTTGGTCAGTCGCTCGTTTTTCTCTTTTACGCTTTCAAGGTCTTTAAGCAAGACGGAATTTACGCCTTCTAGCCTTGAATTTTCGAGGAACAAATTTACGCAAGCAAGACCCAAAAGCGCGGCCAATGCAAAGCCTACGATCGGAAGCTTAGTTATCAAATAGCCCATTTAGCACCTTCTTTGCCCGGTTCGGCGTTTGTTTTGCCCAAAGAGAGCTCATACCGCTTTGATAGGCGGCTCTATATTCGCCCGCTCTTATATGGTGCATCGTGGTTACGAATTTTTTAACCTTTGAAACGCCTAGCTGATAGGCCATTTCTATCACCACTTCTTGGACGTTTTTTGGTTTTTCCTTTAGCCAATCAAACGTCGCAAAGACTGCAGCAGTTAGTTTTTCAAGCTTGAGCTCTAAAATTTTATCGGCCGTCGCTTTGCTCATGGGTTCGTATTTGCCGCCGTTTAGCGCTAACTCGTCGGCCGTAAGCGCGGCAAGCAAAAAGCCGTAGCCCACGGTTAGTCTTCCTAAGCTATCCTCGTACCTATGATCTTTAAGACCCTCGTTTTCTTTGATTTTTTCTATTAAGGTCATGGCGTCCTCCAAACTTTTGCCGCAATATTACGCCATACCCGTCTCAAAATCTATCACGATTTTTTGTTAAAAAACTTTGTCAAAGTCCCGTAATAGATTTTCGGCACAAAACAGCTCATAATTCGCACAAAAATAATCAAAGGCGCTAAATGCTAGAAGAATTTGAAAAAGAACTGATAAACACGATTAAAGAAGCGGCCGAACCCAAAAACTCGGTAACTAAAGCGTACCTGGGCGAGTTTAACAGTAAAGAAGAGATGGAGCTGCTGATAAAAGGCGGCGAGAGCTTCGTATTCGTAGAGTTCGTGGATGAAAAATACGAAAACGTAGTAGAACGAAGCGCGACGTATAATATCCATATACTAGCCTGCACTTCAAACAAAAATCAAAACTACCGACAAGCCAATAAATTTAAAGCCTACGCTCTATGCGAGGCAATAGATGAAAAGCTAAGAAACTCGAATTTATGTAATGAGTTTAGGATAGAACCCCAAAACGCTAAAGCGTCACTAAACGATATTACCGACTACGGCTACGTCTACGTGCTAACCAGGCAGATACGAACGCAATTTTTAGAAAAGGACGAATTCTTATGCTCATAACCAAAGACTTAATCGCGCTAAAGGACGAGAAAGAAGGAGTTTTAAGCGAAATTTGCCTGGCCGTAACCGGCGTTTGGCAAGGACACGCCGGAGGAACGTTTAGTATAGACGCAGCCGATATCGAAAAGATGAAACTAAATTTCGACAAGCGCAGCCTAGATATAGTGATCGACTACGAGCACCAGACCCTAAGCGGAGAGATAGCGCCTGCCGCTGGCTGGGTAAAAGAGCTTTTTATAAAAGACGGCGCGCTTTACGGGCGCGTAAGTTGGACGACCAAAGCAAAAGAATTCATCAAAAACGGCGAATATAAATATCTTAGCCCGGTTTACGACTTTATGGGCGTAGACGAAAAGACCGGAGCTTGGCAGGGGTGCACACTGCACTCCGCGGCGCTAACCAATAAGCCGTTTTTAGATGAACTCGGAGAAGTAAGAGCGAATAAAAATTTCACAAAGGAGACGAACATGGATGATGCGAAAAATCCAAAAGGCGAGCCGCAGGCTCAGGCTGCTACGCAAAGCGGCGCGAGCTATGAGGCTCAGATAGTCGAGCTTAAAAATCAGCTTGACGCCTCTAAACAAGAGGTTGCTGCGCTAAAAGAACAACTAGCTCAAAGCGCGGTAGATGCGGCTATTGTCGCAAACAAGCTTCAAGAAAGCCAAAAGCAGTGGGCGCTAAGCTACGCAAAAGCCGATTTAAACGGCTTTAATGAGTTTTTAAAAGGCGTTATGCCGCCGCGACAAAAAACGAGCATACCGAGTAACGATATGTTTGCCAACAAAAGCCAATCGGACGCAGAAATAGACGTCGTTAAATTTGCATTAGGAGGAGAATAAAATGTCTAACGAACAAAAAAAGCCAAAGACCATCGGAGACGTGGTCGTAAACAAGGTGCTAGGCGTTAACGCCAAAGTAGAGACTACAAAGGTTTTAGAGTGCGGAGCCGTGCTGTTTAGTATTAACGGCGGCGAGAGTTTTGCCGCAGTGACCAGCGACAATCAAACTACGACCATCGCAAACGCCCAAGCAGTATTTGGCGTGCTTTGCGACAATGTAGAAGCCACCAAAGAAGCCGACGTGCTGGTGCTTGGCGAGGTAATGCTGGAAGGCGCCGCCGCGGAGCTAAAAACCGCACTATTCAAACAAAAAATTATAGTAAGGTGAAGCAAATACATTGATTTGGCAAGCGAAGCCTTGCAAGTCTTTAGTATTTGCTTCTTTAGGCGCGATTGTTCGCGCCGCTAAAAGAAGGTAAAAATAATAAGGAGATAAAAATGGATGAACTTTTAAAAAAATTTACGGTCGAGGCGATGACTGAGATCATAATTCAGACTAAGGTCGATCAAAATTTTATAACGGATACGTTTTTCAAAAAATGGACTCCGACGCTTTCCAATACCCATAACATTATCATCGAAAAAGGCGCGGGCGTAATCCTTGAAAGCGTTAGCGAAAACGGAGAGCACTTGGTGACTAAAAATCCCGACCAAACTATCATCTCCGTACCGCTTCCTCGCTTCCCGCAGTACGATACCCTCCCGGCTAGCGAGATGAATTTACTAAGAACGCTCAATACCCAAAGCGAGCAGCTTAAATCATTGTCTGCGGCTATCGGCAAAAAACTAGCTAGTCAAAAGAGCAATATCGCCAACACCGTAGAGTATATGGCCATAGGCGCTATTTTCGGTAAGGTAATGGACGGCAAAGGGAAGGTGCTGTTTGAGCTTAGCGCAAATAGAAAAGAGATAACTATCACGAATGCGACTAAGTTATTGGATTTGCTAAGCGATATCGAGGCCGCTCAAAAAGAGGTATTAGGCGTTGCAAAGCCGTATATCGCGCTAGTAACTAGAGAGCTTTTTGGCGAGCTGCTTAAACTAGCCGAAGCCCAAGAGCTTCTAAAACTAAAATCCTGCGAAGTCGTAGATAGCAACGGCGCTTTAACGCTTAAACTTTTCGGCAAGACCTTTATGCCTTACGATGCCTCGTACAAAAATACGAAAGGCAGAGATACGAGCTACATGAGCGGCAAGAAAGGCATAGTAGTGCCTTTGATGGACGACATCTTTGAGGTAGTTTATACGAGAGCAAACCATACGTCCGCCATCGGAAAGGCTCCGACGAAATTCTTTGCTGCGGCTCCGGAGGTGCTCGATAAAGGTATGGGTTGGGGCATTGTTAGCGAAAGCAGACCGCTTCCGATCTGCAATAGGCTTGACGCGATCATCGAGCTAAAAATGTAACAAAGCCGGGAACCCGCCGTAAGGCAGGGCTTTAGGTGGGTCAAGGGAGTAAAACTCCCTGTCGCAAGGACGGGCTTTGCTCGTCCGCGAAATCAAGACGCCTCACGCCCTTTTAAATCAAAAACGACTAAAACTACGAGAAAAATATTTTAAACGTTTTAACGCGCTTTTAACGCTCGCTAAAAGCTAATAACGAATACGGTCAAAAGGTTTAAAATATTTGGAGACGAAATAATGGTTTTAACAAACGAGGATCTACTAAAAGAAGTTTCTACTAGAGAGCTGCAAGAACTCAGCGACTTTGAAGGAAGCGGCGCCGTTAATCAAAGCGTCATAGACGATAGCGTAAACGATGCCTTGGCTTATATCTCCTCTTTCATCAAACTTCCGCAAAACCCTACGCCGCTATTAAAAGACATCGGCGTAAATTTGACTATTATCGAGCTCAAAAAGCGCAACAACTTTCCCAAAGAGGCGCTGAATGAGCAGATAGAAAAGATGGACGCTCTGCTTTTGAAGATGGCTAGCAAGAAGCTTCCGAGCCAAATAGAAGACGATAGCGCGCCCAGGCTCGGTATAAGAGCGTTTAGACACAGCGAGAAAAAAATGGACTTAAAGGATTTAAATGGCTGAGAAACCAAATATAAAAGAGCTTGCTAAGGAGCTTTATCTAAAAGGCTTCAGCCTTGAGCGCATAGCCGAAATTTTAAACAAAACCGTAAAAACCATAAAAAACTACAAATCTCAAAACGGCGACTGGGACGAACTAAAAGCAGCAAGCTATCTAAATAAAAGCGGCGAAGATAAGCAAAACATCTATCAAAACTTTATCGAAGAGATGCGCCTGGCAGTAAAAGATATAAGAGAGAGCGAACTGCCTGCGGGCAAAAAGGCCGAGGCGCTTTCAAAGATAGGCGATAGCTTCGTTAAGATGACCAAAGTTGCAAGCTACGAAAATCCGGCAGCATACCGCCTAAGCATCGCCAAAAAGGTCATTATGCTAGTAGTCGATAAATTTAAAGACGACGAGAACAAAGAGTGTATTAAAAAACTCGTAGAGCTCATCGAGAGCGAGAAGTTCGTCAAAGCTATCGAAGAGCTCGACGTTTAGGAAGAGTACATGCTTTTTTCAAAAGACGAACTGGATAGCTTTTTAGAGGATAGCCGCGAAAGCCATAGGCAAGCGGGCGCCGTGGAGCCGGAACTTAGCAAGCTCACGCGCAAAGACTTTTACGGCTGGCTAGAGGAGCTTAGCGGCGAGCTAAAAGAGCAGATACATCTAAATAGCCCTCTGTCGCCAAAAGATAGGGCCGCAAGAGTAAAACGCGCCGAGCGCGATTTTATGTTTTTTGCAAGGACTTATTTCCCGCACTATTTTAGCATTAGCAGCTCTTGCGCGCTTCACGAGGATCTAGCGCAGATTTTTGAAGCTATGACGCAAAACGCAAGCGGAGACAAATACGCCCGCGCCGCGCCGCGCGGTCATGCAAAGACCACGTACTGCTCGCAGCTTCTTCCGCTTTGGTGTATTTGTTTTAACAAGAAGCGCTTCATCGTCGAAATTTCAGACGCCGTGGAACTGGTCGAAGGGTGTCTTGAAGCCATCAAAGCCGAGCTTGAGGACAACGCGAATTTAAAAATGGACTTCCCGCACGTTTGTGGCGCAAGTAAAAATTGGAAGATAGGCGAGTTCGTCTCTAAAAACGGAGTCAAGCTTAAGGCGTTTGGCTCGGGTAAAAGACTGCGCGGCGTAAAATTCGGCGTATACCGCCCCGATCTAGTAGTCCTAGACGACCTGGAAAACGACACCAACGTGCGCAGTAAAGAGCAGCGCGACAAGCTCGAGGAGTGGCTAGACGAAGCGGTTTTAAATTTGGGTAGCGTAGACGGTAGCCTCGACGTGCTTTACATCGGCACCGTACTTCACGCCGATAGCGTGCTGGCGCGAAAGTTAAAGCTTAAATTTTGGAATGCCAAGAAATATCAAAGCATCATAAATTTCCCAAAGCGAATGGATCTGTGGGAGAGATGGGCAGAGCTTTACAAAAACGTTTCAAAAGAGGCTAGCGAAACGTTTTATCTAAAAAACAAAGCCCTGATGGATGAGGGTTCTCGGGTGCTTTGGGACGATGCGCTACCGATCCTAAAGCTCATGCAAAAGCGCGCCGAAAACTTGAAATCTTTTAACAAAGAGCAGCAAAACGATCCTAGAAGCGAGGCTCAAATTTTCACCAAAGAGAGTATGCGTTTTTACCGAGAGCTTCCGAGGTGCGATTATTTCGTGATGTATATCGACCCCGCAGGCGAAAAGAAAAAGAGCGATTATACGGCTATAACGGTGCTAGGAGTAAGCAAGGCAGAAACCAAGATCTACGTAGCAGAAAGCATAGTAGAGGTCATGAAGACCAAAAAGACTATCAAAGAGATCATTAGGCTTAATCAGCTCTATAAATGCCGCGTTTGCGCGATAGAGAGCAACGGCGGGCAGGAGTTTTTTAGGGGCTGGATCAGAGAAAAGGCCTTTGAGATAGGCGTTAAACTACCTTTAAAAGGCGTGAATAATACCGCAAGCAAAGGGCAAAGAATAGAGGAGCTTGAAGTACCTATAGAGGACGGCGAAATACTCTTTCATCAAAGCCAAAGCCTGCTTATCGAGCAGCTTACGGAGTATCCCGAAGCCAAGCACGACGACGCGCCCGACAGCTTGGCGGGCGCATACGACCTAACGAAACTAAAAAAGAAAGTAAAAAGGCGCACTAGATGATATTTGACAAATTATTTAAAAATAAATCCGAGCAGCCGCAGCGCAAGAAAGCGGCTCTCATCCCTCAAAACGGTACCCTGATAGATTTGCTGATAAATACGGGAGTTTCCAGTATTGGCGACGACGATATGGATATGATACTAGCCGATCTTACTGTTACGCAGTGCGACGTGAGCCGCAAGTCCGTGACCGAGAAAAAAGAGATCCAAATCGTTTGCGACGATGAAAAAATTAAGGACGAATTTAAAAAGATTTTTAACCCCGACGTCGTCAGCCAAATTTTAGAGACCTATCTTTACGGGTTAAACGTATTCGAGATCAACTATAAAGAAAAAGAAGGTCTTGTATACCCAAGACTCGTGCAGCGCGATTTTAGACAGTTTAAATTTAACGACGCGAGCGAGTTCGTGTTTAGCGCCGGCGGAAGCGAGCAGAGTATCCCGCCTTTAAAAGTTATATATGCATTAAACAGGGCGAATTTTAGAAAAGTATACGGAGACGGGCTACTTAAAAAGCTGTATTTCCCCGTCAAAATGAAAAACGCCAGCTTGAAGTTTTGGTTTAGGTTTTTAGAAAAATTCGGATCACCCTGGGCGATAGCAAAAACTAGCTACGAGCCCGACGAAATGGCTGCGGAAGTGCAAGCTATGCTTAGCGGAGATAGCGCGGTCATAGACACGGACGAGGAGATCACCCTCGTGCAGCCTACCTCAAACGTAGATTTTACTAGGCTTCCCGCATACCTCGACAATCAAATCAGCAAGGCTATTTTAGGCGCAAATTTGACTAGCGACGTAAAAGAGGGAAGCTATGCCGCAGCGAAGACACATAACGAGATTAGAGAGGATCTGGCCGCAAACGACGGCAAAATTTTAGTCTTCGTCATGAACAAGGCCATAAGCTTTTTTAAGGAGATAAACGGCTATAACGGCGAGCTTTACGCCAAACTATTCGACGAAGACGCTCCTAATACCGAGCGCGCCGCAAGAGACAAGACGCTATACGATATGGGCTTCACGCCTACGAAAAAATACATAACCTCTGCATATAATATCGAGCTGGACGATAACGAGCAAGCACAAGAAAAAGACCGAAATTT
>CAUSIL010000058.1:0-10199 GCA_963531395.1 uncultured Campylobacter sp. | reverse complement strand
TCTAATACAGCGATAATCGCTGCAAATTTTAACTCCTAATTTACAAATTTCGCTCGCAAACCGGGCCAAATTTATATTATTTTTTGCATTCGGGTGCTAAATTTAAGTTCAAATTTGCCGCAAAATCGGCACCCAAAAAATCAAAAAAGGCAAAAAATGATAACCGCAAAAGCTCTTTACGCATCCGCTCGCCTTAGGTCGCTGCCGCTTAGCGTCTCGGGCGTGTTGCTAGGTAGCGGCGCGGCATACGGCGCAGGCGTATTTAGAGCGGATATTTTCGCGCTGGCACTGCTTACGACGCTGCTGTTTCAGGTACTAAGCGACTATGCCAACGACTACGGCGACGCAGTAAAGGGCACCGATGATGATGGCAGGCTGGGGCCGCGCCGCGCGATCCAAACCGGACAGATGAGTGCGGCCGAGATGAAACGCGTCATCGTCGCTACGGCGCTGCTTTCGGCTTTTTCAAGCCTCGCGCTAAGCGTTTTGGCGTTTGGCGAGCGGTTTTATCTCGTGCTTCTATTTTTGGCGCTGGGCGGCACGTCGATATATGCCGCTATCCGCTACACCGTAGGCGCCGGTGCATACGGCTACAAGGGGCTCGGCGACGTTTTCGTGTTTTTGTTTTTTGGCCTTTTGAGCGTACTGGGCTCGTACTTTTTATACGCGCGATCGCTTGATGCGGCACTGCTGCTTCCTGCATGTGCGTGCGGTATGCTTAGCACGGCCGTTCTAAATCTAAACAACATGCGCGATATCCAAAACGACGCGCTCAAGGACAAGCGCACGCTCCCCGTTCGTATCGGGCTGAACGCGGGCAAGCGCTACCACTACGCGCTGATCGCGGGTGGGGCGAGTCTGATGCTTTGCTACTCGCTTTTACGCGGCGAGCCTGGCGCAAAACTACTACTCTACGTAGTTAGCTTTGCGCCGCTTATCAGGCACATCTTTTTCGTATCGAAAGTTCGGGAGTGTCGCGACTTCGACGGACAGCTAAAGGTCGTCGCGCTATGCACGTTTGCGATGTCGGCGCTGTTTTTCGTCGGGGAGATTTTGGGCTAAGATTTTTACTTTGGCGCACGCGGTTTATCAAATTTACCGTATCGCGAGCGATTTTGCTGATTTTAAGCATTAAATTTAACCCCTGTATGTATCGCGCCGCCCGTTTTTACCATTTACTAGTCGGCAGATTTTTGGCGTAGATTCGTCGCGCAAATTTAGTTCAAAATGCGGCAAAAGCTATGTATTTACCTTTTTTAAATACACTTTCAGAAATTTACAAGGAGAAAAAAATGAAAAAACTAATCAAATTTTCGCTAGTAGCAGCGCTAGCGGCAAGCTTCGCAAATGCCGCAGTCTATGAGATCGACCCGGCGCACAGCAACGTAGGCTTTAAAATCAAACACCTAAGCATCTCAAAAGTAAGCGGAAATTTCGGCAAATTTGACGCCGTGATCGACTACGACAAGGATGCTAAGGAGCTAAAAGCGCTCGAGGCCACCATCGAGACCGCCTCGGTAAATACGCAAAACGAGAATCGCGACGAGCATCTGCGAAGTGCAGATTTTTTCGATGCGGCGAAATTTGACAAAATCACCTACAAAATGGTAAAATTTGAAAAAGAAAGCGATACCGAAGGCAAGGTCGTCGGCACGCTCACGATGCACGGCATCACTAAGCCCGTGGTGCTAAAATTCGAGCTTGGCGGCTTTACCGCAGGCGATAACGGCAAGGAAAAAATCGGATTTAGCCTCGAAGGCAACACGAAACGCAAACTATTTGAGATCGGGCTAGACACCCCTGAAATCACGCTATCTGACAAGGTTGAGCTAGAGATAGAAGCCGAAGCGAAAGAAAAATAATCCCCAAAATAAGACTAAAGCCTTTTTCGGGCTTTAGTCTGTTAAATTTTAGTTTAGCCTATATTTTTGCAAATTTAATCGCGCACTACGGCTCAGAGCGAAACCGCCGCGCTAAAAACTCAAACGTAAAATTTGATTTTAACGCCGCAAATTTTACTTATTTACTAGATCAATTTGCAAATTTAAAAATACGCAAAACTGCCGCGCCGAAAGGCAAATTTGCGGCAAAATACAAAGCACCGCGCTAAAATTTAAAATCCGTAAAACCTCCGCACAAAAGACGAATTTACTACAAAACCCCTCGCTCAGGCTCGCTAATCATACCGAGCAAACAAAGCTCAAGCCGGCAAACAGATAAATTCGCCGGCCTCGTCGCCGTAACAAAGCGTAAATTTACCCCTTACGCCCTAGCAAATATAGCCTTAAAGCCTGCTCTGCCGTCATTTTGAGATTGCGCGTCGCAGTTTGCTTGTCCATCGCCTCTTCTAGGCTCACGGGCTCGTTTAATACGCTAAAAAATGCATCGATGCCGTTTTCGTTACAGCCGCCGGCGCACGGCGACACGCTGCCCGCTAGCGCGATGACGGGTTTGCCGTATTTTTTGGCGATCTTCGCCACTCCGGTCGGGGTCTTGCCCATCGAGCTTTGAAAGTCCAGTCGTCCCTCGCCGGTGATGATTAGATCGGCGTTTTTCACGTCCTCTTCGAGGCGGATTTCCTCCATGATGATGTCGATGCCGGGCTTTAGTTTGGCGTTTAGGTAGCTCACAAAACCGTACCCTAGCCCGCCTGCCGCGCCCGCGCCCTTAAAGTTCCAAAATTCGCTCGAAAAGTACTCGCTCGTCGCGCTCGCAAAGCTTATAAGACCGGCGTCTAGATCCTTTACCATCTGCTCATCTGCGCCCTTTTGCGGACCGTAGACATAGGCTGCGCCGTTTTTGCCAAAGAGCGGATTATCCACGTCGCAAGCCACGAGGAATTCGCACTCTTGTAGCTCGGGCACTACGTTTTTGTTTGAAATTTTGGTGATTTTTATGAGGTTTTCGCCTTTACCCTCGAGCAACTCGCCGTTTTCGTCAAAAAACTCGTATCCCAGCGCGCTTAGCATGCCCGTGCCCGCGTCGTTCGTCGCGCTGCCGCCGATACCGACGATAAATTTGCGCGCCCCCTTGCCGATCGCATGCAAAATCATCTGCCCAAAGCCGTAAGTACTCGTTTTCATCGGATTTCGGCGCTCTTTTTCCACCAACATGAGCCCGCTAGAAGACGCCATCTCCAGGATGCCCAGTTCGCCCGCTAGCGCGTATCTAGCAGGGATCTTTTCGCCGAGAGGATTTTGCACGATGACGTCGATAAACTCACCATCTAGCGCGTCCGCTAGCGCCACCACGCTACCCTCGCCGCCGTCTGCGATGGGCTTAACCGTCGCCTCGTCTATCTCGCCGGCTAAAGCTTCGATACCCTCTTTTACGGCGTTGCCGGCCTCGAGGGAGCTGAGGGAGCCTTTGAAAGAGTCGATTGCTATTAGTATTTTCATCTGTTTTTCCTTTTTTAGTAAGGCTTGTCTTTTGAGCGCTTTCCGCGGAGCTGGCTAAAATTTAGCTCGGCGGACTATTTTTGCTTCGTTGCACTCGCAACTGCAAGCAGAAGTCCAGCCTACGCTAAATTTTATCTGCGCAACCCCAAAAATCATCTCAAAATACTTCGCCTTAAATTTTACGGTCTGATTTTATCAAATTTAGTTTTAAATCGCGAGCTGAATTTGACTTCATTGCCAATTTAAAAACGTTCGGCGCGATAGCGCCACATAAACCTGCACGCAGCGCGGCAACCTCTCACGTCGTAGGGGTTGGGGAATTAAATGGAGCCGGAGAGCTCTTTTGCTTCGGCTTTGCCTCACAACTGCAAGCAGAGCGTGATTCAAGCCCCTTCCCCCTTAACAAGAAAGATTAAATTTAATGCGCAATGCTAAATTTAACCAAATCAGATTTAACATTTTAAAGATGCGAGTCTGGGCGGACAAATTTGAAAATTTACCGTTCATACCACAAAGAGTGCAGTCTCGTCACGCCGAAACCGCACTCAAAATTAGCCGTCAAATTTACAATAAAATCAGCGACGCTACCCAAACCGTCGCCATACCCACGATACCCATTATAAAGGTAAGCATCGTCTGGGTCTTGTAGCCCTGCTCCGGCGACATCTTACTAAAGTTCGTAACGACCCAGAAGTAGCTATCGTTAGCGTGCGAAACCGTCATCGCGCCCGCAGCGATCGCCATCACCGTTAGCACCGCGCCCATCTCGCTAGTTAGCCCCAGCGCGCTCATCATCGAGCCGCTATCGGTGAAAAGCCCCATGATAGAGGCCGTCGTCGTAAGCGCCACGGTCGAGCTGCCCTGAGCGGTCTTGATGATAGCGGAGATAACAAACGGGAAAAATATACCCACGGTGCCGATGAGATGAGCGTTTGCCTTCATAAACTCGACAAAGCCCGCCTTAGCGATGACGTTACCTAGCACGCCGCCCGCAGCCGTGATGAAAAGGATCGGTCCGACGATTTTTAGCGTTTCGTTGGTCATGAGGTTAAATTCGCCCAGTTTACCCGTTTCAACCAGCAAGATAACGGCAAATAGCACGCCGACGCCAAGCGCAATGATCGGATTACCCAAAAATAAAACGAAATTTGCAAACGAGCCTTCTAGCTTTAGTATCGAGACGACCGAACCCAGCGCCATCAGCAAAATCGGCATAAAAATCGGCGCCAAGCTCAAAAATGCGCAAGGCAGCTTGCCGTACTCTTTGATGATCTCGTCGTAGCTCTTGCCCACGTCGGCGAGGTCTTCTTTTAGGCTCACTTTTGCGCCGATAGATTTAGCAAAAACGTAGCCGGCGATAAGAACCGGTATCGAAACTACCGCGCCCACGGCGATGACTAGCAGCAGGTTGTGCCCCACGCCCACGAGTCCGGCGGCCGCTATGGGGCCCGGCGTCGGCGGTATAAATACGTGCGAGGTGTATAGGCCGCACGAGAGCGCAACGGTCATAGCTACGGGGTTGGCGCCGATCTTTTCCTTTATCGCGCGGCGGATCGGGTCTAGTACCACAAAGCCGCTATCGCAAAAGACCGGGATACCCACGATCCAACCCATGATGAGCATAGCTAGCTCGGGGCGCTTGTCGCCTACGCAGCGCACGACCATATCGGCTAGCTTTAGCGCCGCGCCCGTCTTTTCCAGCGCCATACCGATGAGCGCGCCCAGGATGATGACGATACCTATGCTTTTAAATATCCCGCTAAATCCCTCTCCGATGATCGCGGGAACCTTGACCAGGTCGATACCCGCGACGACGGCTAGGGCGAGCGAGACGAGCATGATCGCTATAAAGGGGTGAACCCCGAACCTAGAAATCAGCACGATCATAAAAACGACCGCGATGACGAAGCAGACGATGAGAGCAATACCGCTCATAACAGCTCCTTTCGGATAAATTTTGCCTGACTTAATATTACCGAAATTTGTTTTTAAAATATCTAAATTAGATTTGAAACTTTAGTTTCATTTTATATATGTGTAAATTCGGCAGATTAACAGTCGTTTAAGCTTGCAGCGGTCTCGTTTTGAGCTAGTTTTAGCCCGTAAGCGCGCAAGCAGAGCGATCTCCTCTCAGGCCTCCGCTTTGCTCGCAGCGACGAATACTAAATTTAAGTTTTGCGGCGATTTTACCGATTTGGCTAGATTTAGCCTTTTCTAGCCGCCTTAAACCCGGATCTTTACGGCGCAAACGAAAATACAATTACGCGGTTTTGGCTGAAATTTTACCGAAGGCGGGGTTTATAAAGTAGTTAAATTTTTGGCGGCCCTTGTTTTAATTTCTTGCGCGCTGTCGCTAAATTTTAAGGGGCTTTGGGTAAAGATAGCGTAGGTGCGGACGATCAATAAAACAGAAGGCGGGGGTGCTAGGCGCGAGATTAAATTTATCTGCAAATTTAGCTAGTCGCGTGGATAAATTTTAAAAATTTAGGCCTATAAAAGCCAGTATTTCTAAAGGGCAGGCTTTAAAAACGGCGCTTCTAGCCCGCCGAAGCTCTTTCGTAAATTTAGCCTACGCGCTATTTTTCTGCGCAAATTTCACGTTTGCGTAGAGGTAGCTTGCAAGTCCTAGCGCGCCTAGTATCGCGCCCGCCTCGCCTATGTGTTCAAGCCCGAATCTCGTTGCGATCTGATGCCCCAAAAGCGCTCCGCCGCCAATGCCTACGTTATAGATCGCCGAGTAGATCGATATCGCGACGTCGGTAGCATCCGGAGCCAGTGCCAAAACCCTAATCTGCAAACAAAGCCCAAAACCGGAAATACCTATCCCCCAGACGAAAGCCGCGAGCAGTAGCGTTACGTCATTTGCGACAAAAACCTTTAGCGTCAGCGCCGAGGCTAGGATAAAGAGGATCGAGCAAATTAAAAAAGCGTTTGGAAAAGGGAGGTAAAGCTTTGAAAAAAGCATGCTAGCGACAATGCCTGAAGCGCCGAATGCAAACAAAACGTAGGTTACGAAGCGATCGCCTGCGGGGTTAAATTTCGCCACGAAGGGCTCGACGTAGCTATAAGTCGTAAAATGCGCGCCTACGATCAAAAGCGTCAGCAAGATACAAAGCAAGCAGCATAGGGCGCCCGGCAAGCATCGGCAAGCTCGCAAGAGAGCCCGCGCGGCGACTCGGTAAAAACGGTAAAATTTTCCAAAGAAACAGCGCCTCCGCCGCCGCAAGCGCGCCGATAGCAAAAAACGTGATCCGCCAGCCCAAAAGCTCGCCGACCACGCGCCCCAAAGGAAGCCCCAAAACCATCGCAAGCGAGGTGCCCAAAGCCAGCATGCCGATAGCCTACGAGCCTTTATTTATCGGCGCTACGCGCACGACGAGCGATGAAGTGATCGACCAAAAGATCGCGTGCGAAATCGCGATACCAAGGCGCGCGATTACTAAAACGGCGAAATTCCACGCTACCGCCGCTAGGATGTGGCTTAGCGTAAATAGCACGAAAAGCCGCAAAAGCAGCCTCTTGCGCTCGAGCTTTGAGGTTAGCAGCATCAGCGGCAGCGAAAGGATACTCACAGCCCACGCGTAGACGGTGATTATGAGGCCTACGCTAGTAGCGTCCATGCTAAAATCCGCCGCGATGTCGCTTAGCAGAGCCACGGGGATAAATTCCGTCGTGTTAAAAATAAAGGCGGCAAACGCTAGCAAGGTAACTCTCGCGTAGGCGATTTTATGAACGTTCATAGATTTTCTCTTTCTAGCTTTAAATTTAGGTTTTTGCCCTTGATTTTGGGCCAAATTTACGTTCAAGCGAGATTTTAGCAACCGATTTTATCTTGAATTTATCCGCAAACCGCAAGCGTTTAAGATTACGCGACTAGCCCAAAGCTAGCCGGTTTTAGGCAAATTTGACGCTTACCGAGCGTTAAGCCTCAAATTTTATTTTAGCTCGCCCCAATCCTTCGCCGCGTTTAGGCTCGTTTTTAGCGGTACGTTTAGTTTGTAAATTTCTTGCATTATCTTTTGCGCCGCCGCGCCGAATTCATCGGCGTAATCATCTCGCACCTCGAAAATCAGCTCGTCGTGTATCTGCAAAAGCATCCTAGCGCGCTCGTCTAAAAGCGGACGGATTTTTACCATCGCCATTTTGATGATATCCGCAGCCGAGCCCTGAAATATCGTATTTACCGCCTCGCGCTCGTACATCGCCGTTTGCATCGGCGTTGCGGTAGTAAAGTCAAACAACCGCTTCCTACCCAGCAGCGTGCGCACGAAGCCCTCGTTTTTGGCCGCGGTTTTTATCCCTTCTAAAAAGCCCTTTATCGTAGGGAAAGCTTTAAAATAGCGCTCTATATACTCCTTTGCCTCGGCGCGCGTGATGCCGACTTGCCCCGCTAGCTTGCTCGAGCCCATGCCGTAGATGAGGCCGAAATTTATACTCTTAGCCACCGCGCGGTTTTGCCCCTCGGCGCTGCCGAATATACTAATCGCAGTGCGCGCGTGGATGTCCTCGTCGTTCGCAAATGCCCCACGCAGCGCGGCATCGCGGCTAAAATGCGCGAGCAGTCGTAGCTCGATCTGACTGTAATCAAGCCCCACGAAGCTAAAGCCGCTTTTAGCCTCAAAGCAGCCTCGCACATCCTTAGCTAGGTTGCCGCGAGCGGGGATATTTTGCAGGTTCGGGTTTTTAGACGAGAGCCTGCCCGTGCTAGTTCCAGTCTGGATAAAGTTCGTATATATCCTGCTGTTAGCGTCCTTTTTGGCTAAATTTAGCAGCGGTTCGCAGTAGGTGCTTTGTAGCTTGTATAGCTCGCGGTACTCGAGCAGCTTAGGGATAACGGGGTGCTCTTCTATAAGCTCTGCTAGTACGGCCTCGTCGGTGCCGTAGCCCGTTTTAGTCTTTTTCTTTACGGGTAGTTTTAGGTGCTCAAACAGCACTTCTCCTAGCTGTTTAACGGAGTTTATATTAAAATTTTCGCCCGTTAGCTCGTAAATTTCGGCTGTCAAGGCTTTGATCTTAGCGTCGTTTTTTAGGATCAAATTTTGCATTTTCTCGCGGTTTATCGCTATGCCCTCGCGCTCCATATCAAAAAGCGTGAGGATAAAAGGAAACTCGTGCGTATCTGCAAGCGCGAGCAGCCCCGGATCGAGCAAATTTAAAAAGCTTTTGTAAAATTTCAGCGTTATCCACGCGTCTTCGCTCGCGTATTTTGCGGCGTTTTCTAGCGCCACGGACGCGAAGGTCTCGCCGCGCTTTACCACGTCTTCAAATTTGATCGTGTCGTAGTCGTAGAGCCGCTTGGCTAGCGCGTCCATACCCACGCTTGAGCCCGGATCCATGAGCCACGCCATTATCATCGTGTCTTTAAAATTTACCGGCGGCTCGAGCCCTAGATTTCGCTTTACGACCTTAAAATCGTACTTTAAATTTTGCCCGATCACGCAGCCTTTGTAAATTTGCGAGATCGCCCAAGCGGCGAATTTCTCGCTCACCTGCTTTGGCGCGCCCAGATACTCGTGCGCCACGGGCACGTAGTAGGCCTCCTCGTCGTTAAAGCAAAAGCTAAAGCCCACCAGGCGGGCGTTTTGCGTATCGACGTCCGTAGTCTCGGTGTCAAAGGCCACGAGCGTATCCGAGTCTATATTTGCCAGTAGTCGCTCGATCTCGCTCTCGCCAGTTAAAAGACGCGCGTTAAAGCCGAGCTTAAATTCCGCGTTTTCGCTGTTTTGCAGCGCTTTTAAGAGGCGGTTTAGATCGTATTCTCGCAGAGTATCGGCGACCTTTACGAGCGGATTTTGCTCGGGAAATTCCGCCCTTTTTAGATCTAGCACGTCAGGCACGTCGTCAAAGAGCGAGGTTAAGCGCTTGCTCAAAAACGCGCTCTCTCGGCCTTCTGCCAGCATCCCGCGGATACGTTCGTTTCGCACTAGCGGCAGATTTTCGTAGATGCCTTCTAAGCTGCCAAATTCGTTTAGCAGCTTTTTTGCGCCCACTGCGCCGATGCCTTTGACGCCCGGGATATTATCCGAACTATCACCGGCAATAGCGAGAAAATCGCGAATTTGAGCGGGCAAAACGCCGTATTTTTCAGCGCAGCTAGCGCTGTCGTGGTCGATCTTGCTTTGGGGGCTGTAGATGCTCACTTTGCCGTCCTCGATGAGCTGATAGAGGTCCTTATCGTGCGTCACTATGCGTACTAATATATCCCTCTGCTTACACTCCTTTATGACGCTAGCGATGATGTCGTCGGCCTCGTAGCCTTCGCGGCTCACGGCGGCTAGCCCCATTTTTTCTATCATTTCGATACACACGGGGAGCTGCTCTTTTAGCGCTGCGGGCGGCTCGGAGCGGTTGGCTTTGTAGTCCCCTAGGATCTCGTGGCGCAGCGTCTTGCCCTTGCTATCAAGCGCAAATATGATATAGTCGCTTGCGAATTCGTTTTGCAGATTCATAATAAAATTCGCAAATCCGCTCACCATGCCGCTTGGCTTGCCCTCTTTGTTTTTAAGGCCGGGCATCGCGTAGTAAAGTCTGAAAAAAAATCCGAAAGTGTCGATGATCGTTAGCGTTTTTTGGCTCATTTTTTATCCTTTTTTGGGCTAATTTTACAAATTTTAGGCAAAAAGTAGGCTGATTTTTGATTTTATTTTAAAAGGACGCGAAAATATAAACGCGGGTACAGGCATGCCCCGTAAATCGGCGTAAATTTAATCTCGCAGCCGCTTTGCAAGCACTCCGCGCTAGAGACGGGCGCAAATTCGCTTGCTTGCCGGGCGACTAAATTTGGGTTTTAAGCCCGAAAAT
>CAUSIL010000057.1:0-10201 GCA_963531395.1 uncultured Campylobacter sp. | reverse complement strand
CATTTGCGCCGTTTGGCGAAGTAAAACGCGCGAAAATCGTCAAAGATCGCGACACAAATCGCTCAAAGGGATTTGGATTCGTCGAGATAGAAAACGACGCAGACGCGCTAAAAGCGATCGAAGCGCTAAATAATAAGGAAGTAGGCGGCAGAGCTCTAAGAGTAAACGAATCTAAACCTAAAGAATAAACGAGCCGTCAAATCTGACGGCTTTTAACTAATTTTTAAATTTAAGCTTTTTAATCAAATTTCACTCCAAATGAACCAAAAAATCACATCTCGTATCGCTCCGACGCCAAGCGGCTTTTTACACGCGGGCAACGTCTATAATTTCTTGCTAACCTATCTTTTTACTCGCGCTTTTGACGGGATTTTGTACTTAAGGATCGACGACTACGACTTGCTGCGCTACCGCAGGCAATACGTGGAAAATATCTTTCGCGTGCTTGATATGCTGGGCATTGATTTTGACGGCGGACCCGGTGGAGTTGGGGAATTTGAAACCAAATTTAGCTCCAAATTTCGCCTCGGCGCCTACCAAAACGCTTTAAAAACGCTCGAGCAAAAAGGCGTTTGCTACGCTTGCGAGTGTTCGCACTCGATGAAAAGCTCGTTTAAAAACGGCATTTACTCGCGGGTTTGCGCGGAGAAAAATCTTAAATTTAAAAAAGACGAAACGGCTATGCGCCTACGCACTATCGACGAAGCGCAAATTAACGTCCGGCAAAATTTGGTAAATTTTGACGCTTTGAGGCGCGGCTTCTGCGCGGAGGCGAGCCTGGCGGGCGGGCTTTGGAGTAATTCGCAAAAAGCGCAAGACGGCGCGGCAAACGGTTTAAAAAATTTGACAAACTCGTGCAGCTTTGGCGGAGGCAAACCCGGCGGTAAGAAATTTAACCTAAATGCGGTAGAAAATTTAGAAGATCACATTTTAAATTCGGCAAATTCGGACGGCTTAAATTTGATGGACGAAGCAATTTTTGAAACAGAAAAATTTGCGCAAACTCAAAGCGTAAATTTGTCGCAAATTTTGGGCGATTTCGTCATTTGGAAAAAGGACGACACGCCCGCGTATAATCTCGCTAGCCTCGTGGACGATGAGATGCTAGGCATAAATTTGCTCGTGCGAGGCGAGGATTTGCTTGCGTGCTCGGCTGCACAAAAATACGCGACGCAAATTTTGGGCTACGGTTTTGAAAGCGCGAATTTCATCCATCACGGCTTGCTAGCGCGTGAGGGCAAAAAGCTCTCCAAAAGCTCGCACGCGCCGGCAGTGAGTATAACGGACGGCGCCAAAATCCACTATAAATTTGCAGCCCTTAAGCTCGGCCTTGACGCATCAAAATGCGAAAGCCTATCCAATTTGCTTGAGATGTTTAAAGAGAAATTTGGCCGATAATTTTAGGCGATTTGCGCTCTTATTCGGATTATTTTTAAAATTTAAAAAGCACGGTAAGTTTTATCGGTTTTGTACCAAATTTTGATTTACTGGCTATGGCGGCGCCTCTAAAATAAATTTTAGCGTTTCGGACGGGTCGTTTGCGGGGGAGTTTAAATTTGAGTACAAATTTACGTCCGTGAGGCTACGTCAAATTTACCGCTCAAATTTAAGCTAAATTTTGAGCCGTAAATTTAAATCAAGTCGTCCGCACCGCAGGGATCAAATTTAAGCTCAAATTTGACGAAAAGCCCACACCAGCAGCCTATTTCCCGCGTTTAGCTAAATTTAAACGAGACCGATTTATCCGCCTAAAAGCAAAATTTCTGTAAAATCAAAAGCATTAAAAAGGACGAAAAATGAGCGATTTTACAGATTTTACGCACCTGCACCTGCACACGGAGTATTCGCTGCTAGACGGCGCTAACCGCATCAAAGAGCTAGCCAAAACGCTAAAAAAACAAGGCGTCAAAGCCGCAGCCATCACTGACCACGGCAATATGTTTGGCGCGATAGACTTTTATAAAACGATGAAAAATGAAGGCATAAAGCCGCTAATCGGCATCGAAGCCTACATCCATAACGGCGAGGAGCTGGGAGATAAAAGCACCAAACAGCGCTTCCACCTCTGCCTCATCGCCAAAAACGAAATCGGCTACAAAAACCTGATGTACCTAAGCTCCATGAGCTATATCGAGGGATTTTATTATTATCCGCGTATCAACAAAAAGATGCTAAAAGAGCACAGCGAGGGCATCATCTGCTCCTCGGCGTGCCTGCAAGGCGAGGTGAACTGGAACCTCAACCAAAGCGAGCGAAATTTGCGTTTCGGCGCGGGCGGATATGAGGCGGCGAAGGAAGCCGCGCTGTGGTACAAGGATGTGTTTGGTGACGATTTTTACCTAGAAATCATGCGTCACGGTATCGGCGATCAGCGCAGGATTGACGATGAAATCCTGCGCCTAGCAAAAGAGCTAAATATCAAGGTAATCGCAACCAACGACACGCACTATACGTTTAAGCAACGAGCCGACGCGCACGAGGTTTTCATGTGTATCGCGATGAACAAACTGCTCGACGATCCAAACCGCCTGCGCCACAGCGTGCATGAGTTTTACGTCAAGACGCCCGCGCAGATGAGCGAGCTTTTCGCCGATATCCCAGAAGCTGTCGCAAATACGCAAGAAATCGTAGATAAGTGCGACCTAACGATCAAACTAGGCGATGCTACGCCGCCAAATTTTAAATTTACGCTCGAGTACGCCGCCGAGCGAAATTTGAGCCTACCGGAGCCTGATAAACGCTACAGCATACCAAACGACAGCGTGCTGTTTGAGCACGAGTGCAGGCAGGGGCTAGAGGATAGGCTTAAATTCGTCCCATTAGAGCGCCACGAGGAGTACCGCACGCGCTTGCAGCGCGAGATAGATATCATAAACAAGATGAACTTCCCGGGCTATATGATGATCGTTTGGGATTTTATCAACGAAGCTAAAAAGCGCGGCGTGCCGGTAGGCCCGGGACGCGGCTCGGCGGCGGGAAGCCTCGTGGCATATAGTCTAAAGATCACCGACCTTGATCCGCTGCCCTATAACCTGCTTTTCGAGCGTTTTTTGAACCCCGAGCGCGTGAGCATGCCCGATATCGACGTGGACTTTTGTCAAAACCGCCGCGGCGAGATCATCGACTACGTCATCGAAAAGTACGGCAAATTTAACGTGGCTCAAGTCATAACCTTCGGTAAGCTACTGGCAAAGGGCGTCATCCGAGACGTCGCGCGCGTATGCGACATGCCGTACGCCGAGGCCGATGCGATGGCTAAGCTCATACCTGACGAGCTAGGCATCACGCTAGAGCAGGCCTTTGAAAAAGAGCCAAAGATCGGCGAGCTGATAGCAAGCAACTCAAATGCCAATAGAATTTGGAAATTCGCCCTTGATCTAGAGGGTCTAAACCGAAACGCCGGCATGCACGCGGCTGGCGTGGTCATCTCAAACGAGGAGCTGTGGAACAAAACACCGCTTTTCCGCCAGCCAAACGCCGAGGAGGATCACTTCGTCACGCAGTATAGCCTAAAGTACCTAGAGGACGTGGACTTAATCAAATTTGACTTCCTGGGATTAAAGACGCTAACCGTGATAGATAACGCCGTCAAGCTCGTAAAAAAGAGATTTGGCAAGGAAATAATCTGGGAGCAGGTCAATAAAAACGACCCCAAAACCTACGAGACGATCAGTAGCGGCCAGACGCTGGGACTGTTTCAGATAGAGAGCGAAGGCATGCAAAAAGTCGGAGCCGATATGCGTCCCGACTGCTTCGAGGATATCATCGCGATGATCTCGCTTTACCGCCCGGGCCCGATGGATCTTATACCAGATTTCATCAAGCGCAAACACGGCCTGGAGCCTATCACGTATATATTCCCCGAGCTTCAACCAATCCTAGAGCCCACATACGGCGTCATCGTATATCAAGAGCAGGTTATGCAAATCGTGCAGACTATCGGCGGCTTCTCGCTAGGAGGAGCCGATCTCGTGCGCCGCGCGATGGGTAAAAAGATAAAAGAGGAGATGGATAGACTAAAGGGCAAATTTATCGAGGGTGCCGAGGCACAGGGGCTAGACGGCAAAAAGGCCGATGAGCTATTTGAGCTTATTTTGCACTTCGCTTCGTACGGATTTAACAAATCCCACGCCGCGGCCTACACCTACGTGACCTTTCAGACGGCGTATCTAAAGACGTACTATCCGGCCGAATTTATGGCGGCTCTCATCACGAGCGAGGAGACCAACGCCGATAAGATTTCGCGCTACATCGACGAGTGTAAGCGCCTAGATATCGCTATCCTGCCGCCGTCGGTCAATAAATCGGCCAAAGAATTCTCAGTCGTTAGCGAAGGCGGCAAGGATGCCATCATCTACGGCTTAGGCGCGATAAAGGGCGTCGGAGGCGCGGCGATCGAAAATATTCTAGAAGAGCAGGCTAAGGGCGAGTTTAAGGATATCGACGACTTCGTCTCGCGCGTGGATAACTTTAAGGTAAATAAAAAAGTATTTGAAAGCCTGATAAAATCGGGCTCGTTTGATAGCTTCGGCCTAACGCGCAAGATGATGCTAAACAACCTAGATAACATCGTAGAGGCGTGCAAAAACGCCGCTACTATCAAGAAAAACGCGGCGGAGAGCCTCTTTGGCGACGACGAGAGTATGGGCACGGTTAAAACAAATCTCGTGCGCGACGACTCCGAGCTAGAGCTAAAAACCAAGCTCAAATTTGAGCTAGAAAGCGTGGGTATCTATCTCTCCGGCCACCCGCTAGATGAGTACCGCGAGCAAATCTCAAAGATAAACTACACGCTAAGCGATAAATTTGACGAGCTACCTGAAAACGGCGAGATGCTGCTAGTGGGCAAGATCGAGGATCTCACGACTAGAATCAGCAAGAAAAACGGCAAAAAAATGGGCACGATCGAGATGCTGGATTTTCACGGTACGGTCGAGATCGCGGTCTTTGACAGAGGCCTTGGCGCGGTCGAAGCGATGAGCGCGGACGAGCGCGATTTGCCACATGCGTTTAAGGTTCGCTACTCCAAAGACGGGCAGTTTATGCGTATAAATTTGGATAAAATTTTGACTCTTGACGAGGCTATGAGTATGGACTTTTCGCATCCGCTCGAAAAATACAAAGATCAAATCGAACAGATAAAATACACGCCTAGCAAGGACTTTGGTAAGATAGATAAAACGAGCGAGATCCTAGTCGTCGGCAAGATCGCCGAGATCGCTAAAATCCCTAGCAAAAAAACCGGCAAAGAGTTTATGATGCTAAGCGTCATGGATCTTTTTGGTACGTTTAAGGTCGCGGCGTTTGACTCCGAAAAAGGGCTCATCGAGAACCTAAGCGAGGAGCAAAAGGACGCTCCGCTAGCATTTAAGGTGCGCTACAGCCGCGACGATCAGGGCGCTCGCATAAATCTAATCGACGTCGTGAGCCTAGAGGATGCGCGCGATATGAATTTTCAAAGCAGAAGCTTTAAGCAGCGCAAGGAAAGCAGCGGCGCTAGCTACCAAAACGGCCAGGCATCTAGCCAAAGCAGAGGCAAAAGAGAGCTTGAGGATCTGATTTTGGAGCTAAATTTGGACGAAACGGGTAAGGATATCATCACGCAAATTTACCGTGCCGCCATCGGCGAACACCGCGCTGCAGCCGATAAAAACAACAAGCGCCTGATCATCCGCATCAAAGACGCTCAGGAAGGCCGCGCGCTGGTTTATACGACGGAGTTTATCGTAGGAGAGGGGTTTGAGGATAGGGCGCTAGGTTTAAGGCAAGCCGTTTAAATTTGAGGATTTGCGGCTTATCTTTTTGGTTTATATTTCGCTGCTTTTAAATTTAGCTCGGTAATTACCCGCACGGTAGCTCCCGTCGTAAAATTTAAAAGCGGCTTGTCTTTTGAGCGCTTTTTGAATTTAAAATTGACGACGCACGTTTGGTCAAATTTGACTGATTTATCGGCGAGCTTTGGGCTTAAATTTAAGGAGAAAACACGTGAGAAAGCGTGCTAAAAGAGCTAATGAGGCTTGAAAAAGCATACTAAGACTCGTGGTAAATCGCAGAAAAAGCAAAAGCCGTACGTAAAATTCTACCCGTTTTCTTATAAATTTGGCTTCCAAAGCCGTCTTTTTGCTTTCAAATGATACAATTCTGATTTCAATTATTACATTTTGTCTTTAAATTTGACGGGAGCTCTCATGAAAAAACTGGTTTGGCTAAATCCTGTTGTAAAAAACATCTACGACTTTGCGGCGCTTAAAGAAATTTTGCAAGACAAAGGTTTTAACGTAGTAGAGTGCGAAAAAGACCACGTCCAAAGCGTAAAAAACGCATACAAAAATGGCCTTGCGCAAAGCGAGCTCATCTTTGATAGTCGCTGTCCGAGGGCTGTAAATTTCATCAGGGCGAATTTCAAAGAGCACGCCAGCCTCATCTCAAATTTAAACCCTATTTTGATTGAAAGCGCCATCGAGCTTAGCTCAAAGCTAAAAGAGGGCGAGTGGCTCTACGTGACGACGCCCTGCGAGGACTTGGCTGAGCTTGGCAGGGGGCTAAATTTAGAGCGAACCACATTTTTGACGTGGAAGAGCTTTAGGGAGCAAAACGCTATAAATTTAAAGATGCGTAGTATCGAGCAAAGTCCGATACCGCCGGGATTTTTCACAAATTTGGGCGTAAAAACTCTAAGCCTTGGCAGCGCAGAAAAGATACAAAACGCCCTTTTATATAAATTTAGCGAGTTTAAAAACTACCGGATCATCGAGCTTTTGTACTGCGAAAACGGCTGTCACAACGGAGATGGGCTGTGAGGGAAATTTTTAAAAAGAGCATTTTGATCCTAGCGATCTTTGCCATCTGGCAGGTCGTCTGCGAGCTGGAAATTTTCACGCCGTATATCTTGCCAAGTCCGGCAGCAACGCTAAAGACGATGTATGGCATGAGCCTAAGCGGCGAGCTTGCTACGCATACGATCATCAGCTTTAAGCGAATATTTATAGGATATGTTCTTTCTTTTGCCATAGCGCTCGTGCTTGGCGGTATAGCTGCGCTTTTACCAAAGATCAGCGTTTATTACGAGTGGATACTAGAGTTTTTTAGAAACATCCCTCCGCTTAGTTTGATAGCTATTTTAGTGCTTTGGTTTGGTATAAACGAGACACCAAAGATCATCATTATCATCCTGGCCTCGTTTTTCCCGATGTTTTTAAGTATCCAAAAAGGGCTAACGAGCTGCGACCTGAAGCTCATCGAAGTTGGCAAAATTTTTGGCTTTAGCAAATTTGAAATTTTTTACAAGATCATCCTAAAAAGCGCGCTAAAAGATATCTTTGTCGGCATGCGAATAGGCTTTGGCTACGCCATGCGCGCGATCATAGGAGCTGAAATGATAGCGGCTTCAAGCGGGCTGGGATATCTCATACTTGACGCCGAGGAGCTTTCGCGCGCGGATAGGATATTTGTAGGCATTTTTACGATCGGCGTTTGCGGCGTGCTCATAGATAGGCTCTTTTTGCTTTTGATAGCGAAATTTAGCCTTTTGCGAGGCGATAAATGATAGAAATTTCAAATTTATCCAAGCATTTTTTTATAGGCGAAAAGCGTATCGACGTTTTGAGAGAACTAAGCTTAAGCATAAAAAAAGATAAGATCACCGTCATACTCGGCAGAAGCGGATGCGGCAAAACGACGCTTTTACGCCTCATCGCCAGTCTTGAGAGCGTAAGTCTTGGCGAGATAAAATTTAAAGAGCAAGCAAAGATAGGCTTCGTCTTTCAGGAAGCCCGCCTCATGCCGTTTCTAAACGTCTATGAAAACATCGTATTTGCGCTTAAAAAGCATGAGATAGAGGCTGCAAAGATCGATAGTTTGATATCTATGATAGGGCTTAGCGACTTTAAATTTGCCGCAGTTTCACAGCTATCCGGCGGTATGAGCTCGCGCGTTTCGCTTGCTAGGGTGCTTGCGTATGAGGCAAATTTGATCCTCATGGACGAGCCGTTTGCTGCGCTTGACGCATTTACTAGGGCTAGCATGCAGGCTGAAATTTTAAAAGTACAAGCCGGCAAAACCATCCTTTTCGTCACTCACAATATCGATGAGGCGCTATTTTTGGCTGATGAGATCATCTTGCTTGAAAAAGGCGGGATAAAATCAAACTACGACCTATCAAATTTAGCAAGGCCAAGAGATCTGCTAAGTGAGGAGCTAATAGCCGTAAAACGCAAAATTTTGAGTGAAATTTAGAATAAAAAATGATAACTAAAACTAAAATGAAGCAAAAAATTATATAATTTATAAAATTTTTAAAGGAGCAAATATGAGAAAGTTTTTCAAGGTTTTATGTGCGGCCTCTTTGTTTTGCCTAGTCGCAAACGCAAGCGAAGGCCTAGACAAGATCGGCATGACCTACGTCAAATCGCCGCTAAACGTCCCATCTATCGTCGATAAATTTAAAGGCTTTTACGCGAAGTCTTTTGGCGTACCGGTCGAGTACTCCGAGATCACCTCGGGCGCTAAGCAGACGCAAGCGCTCGCTTCAAATTCGCTCCAGTTTTTAAACTGCGTGGGCGGCACTTCGGTCATACTTGCAGCGGCAAATAAGGCTGATATAAAGATCATAAGCGCCTATTCAAGGGCACCAGAGGCCTTTGTTATATTTTCTAAGGACCAAAATATAAAGTCGCCAAAAGATCTAAAAGGTAAAAAGATAGCAGGCCCAAAAGGCACGATCTTAAACGAGCTTTTGGTTAGATACCTAGCGCTTGGAGGGCTTGGCATAAATGACGTAGAGTTCATCTCTATGGGCATTCCGGCTGCGCAAGCCGCAGTTGAAAACGGCAGCGTCGATGCAGCGCTTCTTGCAGGACCTGCTGCTTATAACGCTCAAAAATCAGGCCTAAATGTGGTCACAACCGGCAAAGGAGTCATCACTCCGGTCATCGTCACGGCAACAAGCGGGGAGTTTTATAAAAAGCATAAAGACGTAGTTGAGAAATTTAAAAAGGCTCAGGACGAAATTTTAGACTATATCAAGGTGAACGAGGACGAGGCGCTTAAATTTACGGCCGAAGAGACCGGGCTAAGCATAGAGGCGGTAAAGAGCATGTATCCTCAGTACGACTTTAGCTCAAAGATCACGGCTGATGATATAAAAGCCCTTGAAGCTACGCAAGAGTTTATGCTTGAAAGTAAGATGATAGAGCATAAAATAGATATAAAATCACTTCTACTAAACTAAATTTAAAGGGCAAATTTGCCCTTTAATTATCCTCGGCGCCTTGTAAAAAGGTCCAAATTTGCATTATAATAGTAGCAAACTTTGCGAGTATAAAAGTAACCGTTTTAGCTTGGAAAGATAAGGAAATGAAACTAAAACCAATAAAAAGATACGCTGCGGACGAGTTTAGCTACGAAATTTTGAAAAATAAATTTAAGATAAAAGCCCTGCGCGAACCGATCGGCGTAGGCATTAGCCTCGCAAGGGCGCTAAGAAAATAAATTTAAGGTAGAAAATGAAAAATTTGACTATGTTGATACTTTTTGCTATCGCGGCTATGGCTGGCGAGCCTAAAAAAGGCGAACTCAGTCCCGAAAAGGAGGCGTTTTTAAGCGCGCGCTACGAAACGCTTAAAAAATCGTGCGCCCAAAAGGACGCTAGAGCCTGCAAACGCGTGATCTTTTTTTATAAAAAAAACGAACTCAAATATAACGAGCATGAAGCGCAAACGGCGATGCAGACTTTGCTTGGCGCGTGCAAAGAGGGTAAAATTGACGCATGCATGGAGGCAGGCAAAATACATATAGAAAATAAAAATTACGACGCGGCAAAAGAGCTTTTGCTGCCTGTATGCCTAAGCGGTCATTACGACTCCTGCGCCGTTTATGGTGGATATTTGGAAAAACACTCGCCCGCTAAAAGCAAAAAGCATGCACAAAAGATATATGAATTCGCCTGCGACAAAAACTCGGCGCTAGGGTGCGAAAATTTGGGGCTTTTGCTTCGAGCCGAACCTTACTTGCATGACGAACCGCAGGATTTGCCAGGATATTTCTATCTAAAAAAAGCCTGCGAAATAGATGCTAGAAGATGCCTTTCTCTGGGTATTTCGTCTTTGTCGTACGATCCTGAGGATGCCATAAAAGCGCTCACTAGAAACTGCTTTGAGTCGGATATGTTAGCCGGTTGTATTATGCTTAAGGCGCATCATAA
>CAUSIL010000056.1:0-10267 GCA_963531395.1 uncultured Campylobacter sp. | reverse complement strand
CTACGTAGAGCTGAGCTACTTGCGCTTGAGTTACTGCCATGTGGACTCCTTTTAATGTTCTTAGTTATGGTTTGACGTCTTAAAGGCGGGTTAAATTTAAGCTTGGAATGCTTTATAAACCAGCAAATCGGCGCTAGACATATCAATATTTGATACCTAAATTTAGCGTGCGTTACGGTTTAAAAACCTTTTAAGAATACGTGCGATTATATCAAAAAAACATAAAAACCAAATTTATCGGTAAGAATAGAAAATATGATTTAGTTAGATTTAGGCAGAGTTACCGCAAAAAACCTAATTTTGGTACGCCGTTTTTGAATTTTTTATGCAGTAGCAAATTTCTCATTTGCTATTGGTCATAACTATAACGGTCTTTTTGGATACTACGCGATTTTACAGCGATGCTGTGACGAATGTATATACAAGGTCGTTAGTCTATAATTTAACGCTAAAATAGCTTAGTAAACCGGCTTTTGTCGGAGCACCTTTAGCGCATTAGGCATACGAGCAAATTTTACTTTTGAACACTCCTACAAATTTTATCGGCGCAAAGCTGATAATTTTGTAACTTGATTGGTTTTTGCGAGATTTGCTAAAATTTAGCTAGATCTATCAAAAAAGGTCGTATCGTCGCTTAATCCGGTAACTCAAACCAGGTGTAACACGAACGGGCAAGTAGCTAAATTTTGCAGTTTTAAATCTCTAAACGCACGAGATAAAGGGACAAAGTTGCCGAATTTTATTTCGCTTAAAATTGACAAAAACGTCAAATAGCCAAAATCCGGCATAAAATTAGCATTACGCCAAGCTCGCTCTAACCAAAATCGGCAACCGATCCAAAACAGATAAATTTGCGAGTATCAATCGTCGCATCCTTCTAAATTTTGCGCCTGAGCGGCGAAAAACGTATCGCTGTGGATGTTTTCAAAAGCAGCCTTTAGCGAGACGAAAAGCTTTGGATTTTGCTTTTCCAAATTTGCCAAAAGCTCTTTGGTTTCGGCTCTAGCGTGAGGCATCTTGATATCAAATCGCATCGCAGGACACGCCTCGTCGCCGATAACCGTAAGCCCGTTTCGCACGGCGTTTTCGCGCAGCTGCCTTTCGCGCACGAATATAAACGGCCTGATAACCTCGATCCCGTTTGCCGCGACGTATTTTGGAGCAAGCGTTCGCAGCGCGCCGTTATAAGTGAAATTCATAAAAAAGCTCTCGACCGCGTCATCGAGATGGTGGGCGATGGCGAGCTTGTTAAAACCGTGCTCGAGCGCGTATGTGTAGAGATAGCCGCGCCTCATACGCGAGAAAAAGCTGCAAAAACTAGAATTTTTGCGGATCTTGTCCTTCGATATCTCAAATATCGAGCTATCGATCACGTCGTGCTCGATACCGTGCTCGGCGCAGTGGTGCGTGAGGTATGCGTAGTCCTCGCCCATGCCGTAGCTTAGCGTCACGGCCTTAAACTCAAATTTTTCGGGCGTGACGTTTTGCATGTGTTTTAGCACGTGCGCGAGCGCGAGGCTGTCCTTGCCGCCGCTAAGGCCGAGCAGAATTTTATCCCCGCCGCACACCATGCGATATCTGGCGTTAGTCTGCCCGACCTGGCGCAGCAGCCGCTTGCTAAGCTCTATCATAGCCGCTCGATCATCGCGAGCATGAACTGCGCGCTCACGTTTGCCGAGTCTTGCAAAAATTTATCGAAGTCAAACTCCGCACTGCCGCCTGCCTCGTCGCTGATGGCGCGAAGCACGAAAAACGGCACGCCTAGACTCTCACAAACCAGCGCCACGCTAGCGCCCTCCATCTCGGTCGCATCGGCTTTGAAGGTCGCTTTTAGCCACTCTTTTTTCGCGTTGTCGCAGATAAACTGATCGCCCGTGGCTATGACGCCGCCTTTTAGCTCGATGCCTTTTTCGGCCGCGACGCTAGAGGCTAACGCGTTTAGAGCACCGTCGCTTTTGATAAATATGCTGGTCTCGGGCACGTAGCCGTGAGGGTGTCCAAATGCCGTAATATCGACGTCGTGCTGCACGAGGCTAGTAGCGTAAAGCATATCGCCGATTTTCAAATTTGGATTTAGCGCGCCTGCGACGCCGGTAAAAAGTAGCTTCCTGGCGCCGAATTTCTCGATCATCGCGCTTGCGGTCAGAGCGGCGTTTACCTTGCCGATCTTAGAGTAGGCAATCACGAGCTCCTTGCCGCCGAAATTTGCAAGGTAAAATACGTTATTTGCGTGCTTAACCTCTTTGTAATCCTCGATGCGCTCAAGCAGAGGGGCGACCTCCTCGCGCATCGCGCCTAAGATCGCTATCATTTAAGCTCCTTTAAAAGCTCTTCAAGGCTGCTAAGATCGGTGACGCTAAAGGTCGGCTTTTCGGTGATTTTTTTGTTGATGCCTTTTAGCACGCTACCGCCGAACTCCACGAAAATATCGACCTCGTTTTCGATGCTTTTGATGCTTTGTTTGTATAAAACGGGGCTAACGAGCTGGGCTTTTAGCAAATTTAGCGCTTCGTCTTTTGAGCCGTAAGGCTTTGCCGACGCGTTTGAAACAACTGGGTCAAATTTAGCGGCCAACGCTGGCTCTAGCTGCGCCGTTAGCTTCTCGCTAGCACTCTTTAAAAGCGGGCAGTGACTAATGACGGACATGTTTAGAGGCAGTACGCGCTTGGCGCCAGCTTCTTTAAACGCGGACTCAAATTTGGCGATGTCCTCTTTTAGTCCCGCGATCACGATCTGTCCGTCGCAGTTGTAGTTCGCGGCATAAATTTGACGGCCGTCCGCCTGAGCGTTTTTGCAAATTTGCTCGACCGTCTCGTCGCTAAGACCCAAAATAACGCTCATCGTCACGTCTTTGCCCGCGCAGTCCTCTTGCATAAATTTACCGCGCAAATTTACGATCCTAAGCGCATCAACAAAATCAAACGCGCCGCTAACCGCAAGCGCGCTAAACTCGCCCAAAGAGTGCCCAAGCGCAAATTTAGGCTTTAAATTTACGCTTTGCTTTAGCGCGAGATAGCACATAAGCGAGTTTAAAACGATAGCAGGCTGGGTAAATTCGCTCCTATTTATAAGGTCGTTTTCGTTGAATAGTAGATTTGAAAAGTCGATTTTTAAGCTATCGCTTGCATTTTGTAAAAGCTCGGCGGCTGGGCGGGATTTTTCGTAAATTTCCTTACCCATACCGATGCTTTGCGAACCTTGACCGGGAAATATAAACGCTGCTCTCATCTAGGTCCTCTTAGTGGCAGCCGCATCCACCGTCGCCGTGGTGGTGACCGTGGTCATGGTGTCCGTGTCCGCAGCAACCGCCCTCGCCGTGATGATGGTCGTGATCGTGTCCTCCGCATCTGCATGCGTGAGCGCCAGCCACCATGCCCGTAGCTATCTCATCCTCAGTAGCGTCGCGTTTGTCGAAAATTTGAACCTTAAACTCCAAATCTTTGCCCGCATAAGGGTGATTAAAATCAACCGTCACGTCGTCCTCGCCAATAGATTTTACTATTACGCGTACGCTCTCGCCGTGCTCGCCTTGACCGAAAAGCTCCATACCCTCTTTTAGCTCTATGCCCGCAAATTGCTCTTTAGGTAGCATTTGAACGGCGCTAGAGTCGTACTCGCCGCAAGCTTGTACAGCCGGGATAACGATAACCTTCGTTTCGCCTTTGTTTAGTTTTAGAACCTCTTCCTCTAACTTCTCAATGATGTGACCGCGACCCGTTAAAAAAGAAATCTCTTGCCCTACTTGCATATTGGACTCTAAAATTTCGCCTGTTTTTGCATCTTTTAGCTCATAAAACATAGCTATAACTTGTTCTTTCACGTTTTTCTCCTATTTATGAAAATAACGTGATTATATCGTTAAATTTATTAAAAAAGTTTTAGTTTCGAGTAGGTGCGGCTTTGGCTTCTTTGCTGTCGGGATAGCCTAGTTTTAGCGCTTTGTAAAATTTATTTGCGCTTGCCGTGTCTTTTATCTTATCAAAGCTGATAGCCGTATGATAAAGAAGCTTTGGGGTATAGTCGGCTTTGTCGTATAGCTGAATGCTCTGCTGGTAGTATTTTATAGCGTTGTTGTAAGCTTTTTGCTGGTATGCTATCTCACCGAGATAAAAATTTGCCATTGCAGGCTTATGATCTTTGTTCAAAAGATACTCGTATCTAGCCTTTGCGTCGTCGAGTTTACCTGCGTCAAATAGCTTTTTGGCTTCGTTTGCTACATCTTGATTTTTTTGTTTAGTGAAATCAGTCTTTGGAGTTTGCGGCTCGGCGGCTGGACTATTGATATCTACCGGCTTGTCTTCATCGTTTTTTTTTGTGGTAGTAGGCGCGGCGTTGCTCTTATCTATCAAAGCACCCATATCCTTAAGGGCTTTGGTGATTTTAGCATTATTGGCTTCTTGTATTTTTCGACTTTCTTCTACGTATTTTTTAAGCTCGTCAAAATCGCTTTTTGCGGTAGAATTTCCGTCATTTCCCTCAAGATCGTTTAGTCTTTTTTCTATCCTAGATATTCTTGAATTTAGCCCGTCTAACACGCTTTGTAAGCCTTCTAGGCGCTCTTGCATAGCATTTAAATTTGACTCGACGTCGCCCATATTTCTACTTAAATTTTCTACGTTTTGTTTGTTTTTTAGAAACGTTTTTTCATTATCAGTCAAACCATATGGACTAGAACTATCTAAATTTCCAGCATCAAATACCGAAATTTCATTAGAAGCAGAATAAGAAAGCGTGACTCCCGCAAAAAGAGCCACGATAGTTTTTAAATTTGTCATAAATCTAAATTATGGAAGAACTTTAAATTCAGCGCGTCTGTTTTGAGCGTCGCAAGCCTTTGATTTATCTGTGCAAACGGGATTGCTTTCGCCGTAACTTACAACCATTATTCTATCTGCGTTAACGCCTTGTTTTACTAGAGCGTCTTTGGCAGCTTTCGCTCTTTTTAGACCAAGCGCATAGTTGTACTCATCGGTACCCCATTCGTCGCAGTTACCTTCTACTTTTACAGAAAGGCTTTGAGCATCCGCTTGATTAAACAAGCCTGCATTTGTATTGATAACAGGCTGCATATCGCCTTTGATATTAAATTTATCAAAGTCGAAATACACAGTTTGAACTTGACCTTCGATGCTTGAGATTAGCTGTTGTAATCTCTCGCTATCGCTCATCATATTATCGCTTGAGTTCATACCGCTCGTATTTTGATTAGCATCGGCGCTCATATCAACTTCAGGGGTTTTAGAGCTACAACCGCTCAACAATAAAGCTGCCACAGCAGCAGAAGCTAAAACTACTTTTTTCATTTTCATCCTTTTTATAAGATTTAATCGCTATTATATCATAAAATTTACTAAATATTACCAATCAATCGACTGAATTTTACCGATTTTTAATGGAAATTGAAAACTTTTGTTCTCGTTCACGCGAATTATGCCTAAAGAACTCTGCCCGCCGAGCTCTTTTATAAACACTACGCTTTGTCCGTCGCTAGAAAATCTAGGATACAAATTTTTTCCGCTTGCGGTAAGCTGTCTAATGTAATCGGTTTGAGTAGAAATCATATAGATATTAAAATCTCTCGTGCCAAAACTGCTCTTGCCGTCTTCCCTACTTGAATAAACTATATAGTTTTGATAAGTGCTGACGGAGTTGTTATTTTTACCGTGAAAAACCATCTGTTCAAAACCGCTTCCGTCGACGTTTTGAGCAAAAACATTCGGATAGCCGAGCCTATCTGAAACAAAAACTACGCGCCTATCTCCGTCTACGAAATTGCCGTTAACGTCGATACCGCTGTAGTTTGTTATCTGCGATAATCTTCTTGAATTTAAATCATATATATAGATATCGGGCTGATCTTGAGGTGCCATAGTTAGCAAAATTTTATCGCCGTTTTGACTAACGTCGGAGGCTATGAGCATACCGCCCTTACTATCTAAAATTTTAGTTTTTTGGCCGCTTGCGACGTCATATCTATAAAGAACTAAATTTTTACCGCTGTAATCAGAGTAGTAAAACGCTCTCTGGTCGGCTCCTATCCATTTAGGAAATATATTTAAACCGCCGCGTACAAGCACTTTTTGATAGGTTAAAGTGTAGTCGGCTATAACGATCTCGCTTTGTTTTGAGCCTGTTCCTTTGGCGAAAATGATAAATTTCTCCATCCAATTAACCGGAGGCATTTTCAGCTCGTTAATAAGCTCAACTATCGCTTTATGCGCGATAAACGGATACTTTGCTCCGTCGTTCATATTGTAAACTTTCTCATACTGGGCCGTTGCCGTTTTGGCATTTATAAGCTTAACCCTTAAAGTAAGAGGCGAATTTGGCGAGCCTTCAAGTGCATATCTAAAAATTAGTTGTGCGCCCTTTTCGCTCATAACGTTCGTATTTGAGTCGCCTTCATAGCTACTTGCGACATACTCGTCCACGACCTCAAAATCAGAGCTTACCTTTAAGTCTCCAAGCATAATTTTGTGAAATTTGCTCTTAAAAGCCTGATCGCCGACGGCCGTTGTGGCGTCTTGAAGCACGATTTTTGGTAGGGCCATACCCTTGTTGACGACCGAGATAGTGGCATCAACGGCAAAAAGCCAACTGGCAAAAGTAAGAAAAAGTAAAATTTTCTTCATTGTTCCTCCGTTATTCTAGTTTGTCTTGCAGTTTAGTTCCGAGCCTAACAGCTCTGCCTATCTGAGTAGGCGGCGGGAATTTCTCAGAAGTCATACGTTCCAAGAAATCTCTAACTTTGTCGTTAAATTCGCTATTATACGATAACTTTTTTATATCATAACTAAACGATCCGTCAATGTCGATGACGATCTCAACCTCCGCTTCATCGCTAGAATCAGCTTTATAAGCGCTCCATCTACTCTGCAAAAGTCTGCTGATCATGCCAAAATATTCGTTATATTCACCCGTCATTTGCGACTTTGGAGTTTTGGCAACCTGATCTAAAGTAAGCGCATTAATTACATCGCTAGCCTTTTTTTGCTGGCTTTTTATTTGGACTTTTTCTGGTTTTTTGCGACTTTGCTCTTTGGGTTGTTCCTTCTTTTTAGCAACCTTGTCCTCTTTTAGTTTAGAGGTATCAATACTGCCGAACAGATCCTTTAAATTTGGCTCTTCAACTTTTTTTTCTTCAGACTTTGGCGGTACAGGATCAGGCTCAGGCGGCTTGTTGGTGGTATCAGGTTTGGGTTCTTCTTTTTTAACCTCTTCCTCTTTTTTTATAGGCTGGGGTTTTTCCTCTTTTACGACCTCTTTTTTAGGCTCTGGTGCTTTTACGGTAACATCCGGTTCACGCTCAACTATCATGATATCCATAAAGGCATCTTTGGTATCGGTATATTTTTTCGGCTCTTCCTTAAAATATGTAAGCTTGATAAAAATACCGATTATTATGCAAAGATAAAGAAAAGTCGACAGCACAAAGTAGCCGGAAGTGTTAAATTTGAGATCAAATTTATCCATTAGTCTGAAGCGCTACCTTTGTAAAACCAGCGTTTTTTACGCTTTTTAAAACAAACATTACATCGTCATATATGAGACTTTTATCGGCCTTGATGTAAACGGGCGAATTTTTATCGTATCTTGCTCCGATGAGTACGATATTATCGGGAAGCTCACGCAAATCCATAGTGCTTTGATCTATCCTAACCTTTTTTGTAGCATCCACGATAACGGTTAAATCCTTTTTTTGAGCTGAAGAGGCTTTGGTCTTTGAGCCGTCCGGTAATAAAATTTGTTCGTCGTAAACAATGGTAGGCGTAGTAACCATAAGAATCGCCAGCAGAACCAGCATAATATCCACGAGCGGAGTTATGTTTAACTCCGGGGTTTCGTCAAGATTTATCATTGATCTTCTTTAAGCGTTACGAGAATATCCACTTCTCGCTTAATCACGCCCATAAGCTCGTAAGCTTTCCTCTTGATAAGCAAGCTAAACGTATAAGCAGGTATCGCTACGAATATACCCGCTCCGGTTGCCACTAACGCCTCGCTGATGGCAGGAGCGATAACATTTAGAGAAGAATTTCCGCCGCCTTGTCCAAGCTGAGAAAAGGTCTCCAAGATAGAAACAACCGTGCCGAAAAGTCCGATGAAAGGCGACGTAGAGGCAACTATACTAAGCCAAGTAATACCGCTGGTCGCATTTCGCTCAGCGATACTAACGGCGACCGAGAGTTTCTCTCTAGATATCGAGCCGCTTACAAACCGCTTTAAAATGGATTCGTTTAAAACATGTTTAGACCCGCCCATTAATAACGACTCAAGAGCATTTTGTTCTTTTTTTTGCCATGATCTAAGCCCTGCCATACGAGAAAATAGTATAGTAAGGCTTATGATAAAATAAAAAGAAAGCCAGCTCAGCACGAATATAGTGATAAAACTACTTCTAGATAAGTAGTTTAAAAAAATATCAAGTCCAGCCACTATCTTGCCCGAGCCATGCTGTCTAATTTCGCCACGGTAGCAGCCATAGCGTTGTTCTCACTACTCATACCGGCAATTAAATCCTTAGCCTTTTGCAATGAATTTGCTATCTCGCTCTCAGAATTTCCCGACACGTGAACGGCGCCGTCGGCAAGGATGGTCGCCTTGCCCTCATTTATCTCGGCATACCCCCAGTTTATTGCGACGGCATCATGGCTTTTATCTTCGCTCTCGATGTCTATAACGCCAGCCTTTAAAAGCGAGATAAGTGAGGCGTGTCCGGGCAAAACCCCAAACTCGCCCTCACTACCCGGCAAAACCACGCTTTTAATATCGTTTGAAAACACTAAACCCTCAGGCGTAACGATTTCTAAATGTAATTTACTCATTACTTTTCCTTTAAATTTAGGCTTTAAGTTTCTCAGCTTTCGCTATCGCTTCGTCGATGTTTCCTACCATATAAAATGCGTTTTCAGGCAAATCGTCGTATTTTCCTTCCAAAATTCCCTTAAAGCCGGCGATATTTTCCTCAAGGCTTACGTATTTACCGGGACTTCCCGTAAACACCTCGGCAACGAAGAACGGCTGAGATAAAAATCTCTCAATCTTTCTAGCGCGGTCGACGGTAACTTTATCTTCTTCGCTAAGCTCGTCCATACCGAGGATCGCGATGATATCTTGAAGGTCTTTATATTTTTGTAAAACCGCCTGTACGCCGCGGGCCACTTTATAGTGCTCGCCGCCTAAAATTTGAGGATCGAGCATTCTTGATGTCGAATCAAGCGGGTCAACCGCAGGATAAATTCCTTTTTCTGCAATAGCTCTGTTTAGAACGGTAGTCGCGTCAAGGTGCGCAAAAACGGTCGCAGGAGCCGGGTCGGTAAGGTCGTCCGCAGGAACGTAAACAGCCTGAACCGACGTGATCGAACCTTTTTTGGTTGATGTGATTCTCTCTTGGAATTTACCCATTTCACTCGCCAAAGTCGGCTGATAACCAACGGCTGACGGAATACGTCCAAGAAGCGCCGACATCTCAGCGCCAGACTGAGAGAAGCGGAAGATGTTATCAATAAACATCAAAACGTCAAGTCCCATCTCGTCGCGGAAGTACTCGGCCATTGTTAGACCTGTTAGGGCGATGCGGTTTCTTGCTCCCGGCGGCTCGTTCATCTGACCGTAGCACAAGGCGACTTTATCCAAAACGTTACTCTCTTTCATCTCGTGATAAAGGTCGTTTCCTTCGCGCGTTCTCTCGCCGACGCCGGCAAATACAGAATAACCGCTGTGTTTAAATGCGACGTTGTGGATAAGCTCCATGATAATAACCGTCTTACCGACGCCGGCACCGCCGAATAGTCCGACTTTACCACCCTTTGCGTAAGGAGCCAAAAGATCAACTACTTTGATGCCTGTTTCAAAAATTTCACTCTTCGTACTTTGTTCTTCAAATGGTGGAGGATCGCGGTGGATAGACCATTTTTTGTCAAATTCTACACCCTCACCCTCGTCGATCAAATCGCCGACGACGTTAAAAATTCTTCCCAAAACTTTTTCGCCGACCGGGACACTAATAGGTGCACCAAGGGCTGTAGCCTCAAGGCCTCTAGTTAAGCCTTCGCTCATGTCCATAGCGATAGTTCTTACGCGGTTATCGCCAAGATGCGCGGCAACCTCTAGTACGAGTCTATTTTGCTTGCCCTCAACCTCGAATTTTACTTCGAGGGCTTCGTTAATCTTGGGTAAATAATCCGCAAAATCGACGTCGACTACCGGACCCATTACCTGAGAAATGATACCTTTCATCCATACTCCTTAATTATTTCATTGATTC
>CAUSIL010000055.1:0-10464 GCA_963531395.1 uncultured Campylobacter sp. | reverse complement strand
GCAAATTTTACGCCCGCTCCTAGCGATGTGGCGGGGCTTAATAAATTCGTCGAAGTCATCAAAAATATGTGCGGCGTGGATCTGGAGTCCAAAAAGGACATGATAAAGCAGCGCCTAATAAATTTCTGCCAGGCAAACGAAATTCCAAGCTTTGAAGCGTTAAGTTCAAAAGTCGTCGTAGACCGCCTTATGAGGCAAGAAATCGTAAATTTGATCACCACGAACGAGACTTATTTTTACAGAGAGTTACCGCAGCTACAAGCCGCGATTTATTACGCCAGAGAGGAGCTTGATAGCGTGCGGATACTGTGCGCGCCGTGCTCGACGGGCGACGAGGTATACTCGCTAGGTATGCTCGCGCACTCGAATTTGCTCGACGTAAACCGCGTTAGCATCGTGGGTATCGACATAAACTCCGAGGCTATCGATAGCTGTAAAAAGGGCGTTTATAGCGAGCGTTCATTGCACCGCTTAAACGACAATCAAAAAAATATCTACTTCACAAAACGCGACGGCAAGTACGAAATCAAGCGCGAGATGCTGCCTAGATGCGAGTTTAGCGTGGTTAATATCTTTGACGATGCGATATTTAAGCTCGGCAAATTCGACATCATTTTCTCGCGAAATATGATGATTTATTTTAACGAGGAATTTAAGCTAAAAACGGTCGAGCGCTTTCATAAAATTTTGAGCGATCACGGCCGACTCTACGTCGGACACGCCGATCTGGTGCCGTTTACGACGCTTTATAAAAAGCATATTTCAAACGGAACGACTTATTACGCTAAGGCCTAGGCGAGGTAAATTTGGGTCAAATTCGGCTCAAATTTGCTTAAATTTGACGCGAGCGGACGGCTACGTTTTTTGACGCGGACGGTAAATTTGTGCGTTTAAATTTGCCTTGCCAATCCCGCGCCCTAGAGCAAATTTACGCTAGCTCGTCTTTATAAATTTTACGCACGAATACCCAATAAATCGCTCCCGCAAAAAACACGCAGCCTATTAGCGCCGTGATCAGCCAGAGGCTAAGCCCAAGCTCAAAAAGCAGCCCTATACCGCTAGAAATCACCGCCGCGACGCCTAGATAAACCATATCGTTATAGGCGATGATGCGACCGTAAAATGCGGGATCGCACTTTTGCTGGATGAGCGTGTAGGTGTAGCTCCAAAGCGTCGAGGTGAAAAATCCCGCGCAGAAAATCCCTATAAATCCGATATAGAAGTTAAACTGAAGCACGCTCCACGCGATGACGCCAAGCCCGTGACCGACGTAGATATAGACTAGGTTGGAGTTTGAGACGAATTTGCTAAGCACGAGCGGGCCGACGATAAGGGCGACGGCGCGGCAGGCGTTTATATAGCCTATGATGAGCGATGCCGAGAGTAGGCCAGCGTACGGATAGTCGGCTAGTAGCGCCACGAGTGCGTCGTAGCTGGTTACGCCAACTACGGCGTGTAGCATGATGAGATGCGCGATGAGGGGATTTTGTTTTACGTATTTTAGGCCGTTTTTTAGCATCTCGCGGACTTTATCGCCGCCTTTTTTGGCTCGCACGGCGATGTCTGTTTTAAGCAGGACGACAAGCGCTACCGCGTAAAGAGCGCAGTCAAGCAAAAAGGCGCTTTTGATCCCGAAAAAATGGATATAAATGCCCGCTAGCCCCATACCCGCGGTGTATGAAAACGCCCAGATGAGCGAGTGTATCTCGTTTGCGGTTTTTAGGTCGTCTTTATTTAAAATTTTGGGAAACAGGCTCATCTCGACCTGAAAATACGTTCCTCCGGCCCCGACTCTGATAAATATTATCACAAATAGCAGCCACATCAAGGAGAGTTTGTCGATAAAAACGAGCATAAAAACCGTCACCATCTCCACGACCGTGAGCGCTATTAGCATCGGTTTTGGGCTAAATTTATCCACCACGATACCGCTAAAAGGCGATAGCAGCACGCCCGGCACGAAAGCTAGCGCAGCCGCCGCCGTGATAGCCCAAACGGGCGCGTCAAGCTCGATAAGTAGCGTAAAAATGCCCGTGTGCGAGAACCAAACGCCAAAATAACAAATCAGCTGTATGAGCGAGAGGCGCGCGAAAACGGGTTGTGTTTTTAGTAGGTCGATAAATTTATTCATTTTGGCTTCGGGTCAAATTTGAGCGCTAAATTTGCCGCTTAGTTGACTTCTAGCTTTTTGTAAATGCGCTCCTGAGCGAAATTTTCTTTGATAAAGCTGTTTTGGTTGCTTATCTGGCGTAACGTATCGCCGTTGATCTCGAAATTTAGCTTTTCGCGGTATTGATTCGTCGCGCTTAGGGTGTTGCCCTCTATCTCGTAAATGCCCTTTTGCAGCTCTCTTTGCGCGATCTTTTTTTGATAAACGGTGTCGATTTTAAACGTTTTGTCGGCGTTTAGGATTAGCGTGCTTTTTGAGTTTTCGCTGCAACCGTCGCAAAACACCTTAGCCTCGTAAACCCCGATCAAATTTTCCTTATCTATTTCAGCACCGCACGTTTCAAAAACCTCCGTACCGCCGCATTTTTTGTTATTTACGGCACTTCCGCCGGTCGCACAGCCTGCAAATATCATCGCAGCCGTAGCTAAAAATAAAATATTTTTCATGATTTATCCTTAAAATTTCGGCTAATTATACTAAAAATTTTCCGCTAAAATGGCGAAATTTTAGCAAAAAGCGGCTAGAATGATAAAAAATATTTTAAGGAGTAGTCATGGAAGAGAGCATCCCGTTTATCGTATTTGCCGTGGTCGTGCTGGCCTTCGCGGTCTTGTTTTTAAAAGCCGGTATCAAGATTATCTCGCAGTCTGATATCTACATCGTCGAGCGTTTGGGTAAATTTCACAAGGTGCTTGATAGCGGATTTCACATCATCATCCCTTTTGTCGATCAGATCCGCGCGCAAATCACCGTTAGAGAGCAGCTAGTAGATATAACCAAGCAGCAAGTCATCACCAAAGATAACGTAAATATCAGCGTCGACGGCATCGTGTTTTTAAAGGTCGTAGACGGTAAAATGGCTCTGTACAACGTCGATAGCTACAAGCGCGCGATCGCAAATTTAGCCATGACGACGCTGCGCGGCGAGATAGGCGCGATGAATCTTGACGATACGCTTAGCTCGCGCGACCGCCTAAACTCCGCATTGCAAAGAGCGCTCGGAGACGCTGCCGATAACTGGGGCGTAAAGATCATGCGCGTCGAGATCTCTGAAATCTCCGTGCCTCAAGGCATCGAAGAGGCGATGAATCTGCAAATGAAAGCCGAGCGCGAAAAACGCGCGATCGAGCTAAAAGCGCAGGCCGAAAAGGAGGCGCTTATCCGCAACGCCGAGGCGCTAAAACAAGAAAAAGTCCTGCAAGCAGAAGCCATCGAGCGTATGGCTGATGCGAAAAAATACGAGCAAATCGCGCTAGCCACGGCTCAAAAAGAGGCGATGGATATGATAAACGAAAGCATGGCGCAAAACGCCAAAGCCGCCGAGTTCCTGCTCGCGCGCGACCGCGTCGGAGCCTTTAACGAGCTAGCCAAAAACGGCTCGAAAGATAAAATTTTAGTCCCTTATGAAGCGACCGAGCTCATCGGCTCTCTAAGCGTTTTAAAGGACTTTTTGGGCGCTAGGGCGGCGAAATGATATCTGCCTACTACATACTGGCTGCGGGCGTGGGGCTAATCATGCTCGAGTTTATGCTGGGCAGCTTTTTCGTGCTATTTTTCGGGCTCGGATTTTTAGCGGTCGGAGTTTTGGGATTTTTCGTAGATATCGCTTGGGAGTATCAAATTTTACTCATCGCTATCGTCTCTCTGGTCCTGCTTTTTGCGCTCAGGAAGCCGCTAAAGGCTAAATTTAACCGGCACGAAAGCGAAGTTAAGGATGATTTTTTAAACGAGAGCGGTGAGGGCGAGATCAGAGAGGGTATGGTTTATTTTAAAGGTACTTTGTGGCGCTACGACGGAAATTTGGCTGAGGGTGCAAAGGTGCGCGTGCTTGGCACCAAAGGCAATAAAGTCGTTTTGCAGCGGGATTAAATTTTTTATTTTTGCGGCTTAAAACCGCTTTTAAATTTTTAAGGAGTCAAAATGTTTATCGTAAATTTAACTTATGTTAAAGAATTAAGCCAAGTCGATAGCTTCATAAGCGAACACAATGCGTTTTTGGATAAATTTTACGCAGAAAATAAATTTATCTGCTCGGGGCGTAAGGTCCCGCGTAGCGGCGGCATCATCTTGGCAAACGCCAAGGATCGCTCGGAGCTTGACGAGATTATCGGACAAGATCCGTTTTTTAAAAACGGTATAGCGAAATATGAAATTACCGAGTTTTCGCCGACGAAATTCGTACCTGATTTTGGGCGGCTTTTAGGCGAATAAACGAACCGGGCAAGCTAAGATTAACCGGCTTGGATAATACTAATAAAATTGCAAAAAGGCAAACGACTGCGACTGGATTTGCGCGTTTGCCTGTATAAAATCAATCTTTAACGGCGCGGTTTAAAATACGGTCACCGTTTTTACTACTTTTATAAAATTCTCGTTTAAAATTTAAAATCAAAAAAGTTGGTTCCTCTTCGTAAACTTAAAATCTAGCCAAATTTAAACAAACGGCTAGTTTGATTTAATATATGTTTAGTGACTAACGCTCTTTGAAAATAGATTTATAACATCCACTCCGGCTACTATCATGCCTATGGCGATGATTACGGGCAAATCAAGCTTTTGCCCCATAAAAAATAAGCTATCGCCGATTTCCTCTTTGAATTGATAAGGGGATTATAAACCCAAATTTTAAATATGTAAATTAACTATAAATAAATTAAAATTTAATCCTCCGCGCTGCTTTTGCAGGCTTAAATTTTGATGGAGAAAGCGATCAAATTTGACCTTGACCGCATTTAAATTTTAGTGTTTGTGATGAGGGCAGGCGTGCGCTTCGTCGCTTACGCAGCTTTTTTCATGATGAGAGCACTCTTTATGCTGCGCGCAGCCTTGCGCTTTCGCACCGCATTTTGGGTATAAGTTTGATTTGGCGCTCTCGCCGCCGCAGCTGTGACCTTTATCCGCTCCGTGATTTCTGTGATGAGGGCACTCTTTCATTTCTGCGTGAGACTGTGCGCAGCTAGCGTTTGCCATGCCGTGATGCGGGCAGCTAGCGTCTTTTATCTGCGTAGCGTGGCGATACTCCTGCGCGTTTTGTTCGACTGGAGCTGGTTTGTTTGCCGCGCAGCCTGCAAAAAATAGCGCCAAAATCGCAGCTAAAACTAAATTTTTCATCTTTTCTCCTTTGATAAAATGTCTCGCGATTCTATCAAATTTAAGCTTTATAAATCGGGTTAAATTTGAGCGGGCTGCAAAAACGGATTAAATTTAAATGTCGCGGCAAATTTGACGCCGCAGTTTACGCAGGAGAGCAGCTATCTGCGGTGGTATAGACCGTCGCGCCCGTCCTGATGATGCTTGGCACGTCGCAGCTGTCTTTGCGAGCGTACTTTTTATGACGCGACGAGGCATTGACGCAGTAGCTAGCGCCAAAAGGGCTAAATTTCTTAGCTTAGCCGCTTTTTTTGCGGATTTTAAAATCATTTCTTTTCCTTTGCGTTGAAGCGCGAAACGATATCCGCAAGAAGTTAAAAAACGTGAATTTATCAAAGATAAAAGCGTTTTTCGCTAAACTCGCGTAAAAAATTTAAAGGAAAAATTTGAATAGACTAAGCGTGGACGAGGCGGTAAATTTGATAGAAAACGCCGAGCTAAACGAGCTTGGAGCGATGGCTCTAGCGCGCAAGCGCGAGCTGCATCCCCAGGGCGTCACGACCTTTATCGTGGATAGAAACATCAACTACACGAACGCGTGCTGGGTGGACTGTAAATTTTGCGCGTTTTACCGCGATCATAAAGACGAGGACGCCTACGTTCTTAGCTTTGAGGAGATCGGGCAAAAGATCGAGGAGCTCATCGCTATCGGCGGGACGCAAATTTTATTTCAAGGCGGCGTACATCCGAAGCTAAAAATCGAGTGGTACGAGGATCTCGTGGAGTTTATCGCGAAAAAATACCCAAGCATCACGATTCACGGATTTTCCGCGGTCGAGATCGACTATATCGCGAGGATCTCGCGCATAAGCACCAGGGAGGCGCTACGCCGTCTGCGAGAAAAAGGACTCTACTCTATGCCAGGAGCCGGAGCCGAGATACTCAGCGACCGCGTCCGTGATGTGATCGCGCCTAAAAAATGCGACGTAGAAACGTGGCTACGCATCCACCGCGAGGCGCACAAGGAGGGTCTAAAGACGACGGCTACGATGATGTTTGGTACCGTCGAAACCACGCGCGAGATCGTGGAGCACTGGGATCATATCAGGAGCCTGCAGGACGAGACGGGCGGCTTTAGAGCGTTTATCTTATGGAGTTTTCAGGGGCTAAACACGCGCCTAGCCGCCGAACGTCCCGAGATCAAAAAGCAAAGCTCGAATCGCTATTTGCGTCTGCTTGCGGTCTCTAGGTTGTTTTTAGACAACGTACCTAACATCCAAAGCAGCTGGGTCACGCAGGGCAGCTACATCGGGCAGTTGGCGCTACTGTTTGGCGCAAACGACCTAGGCAGCACGATGATGGAGGAAAATGTCGTCAAGGCCGCGGGTGCTAGCTACCGCATGAATCAAGACGAGATGATACGCCTCATCAAAGACATCGGCGAAAAACCCGCCAAACGCAATACAAATTATGACATTTTAGAAAGGTTTTATTGATGAAAATCATAAATTTAAAAGCCGCAAATTTACAAATCCCGACCGTTTACGAGGCTAGCAAAACCCTGCCCGCGGTGAGCCTAAAGCTTATTTTTAAGGTCGCCGGAGCTTGCGCGGAGGAAAAAGCGGGGCTTGCTAAATTCGTCGCTAAAATTTTTGACGAAGGCACGCTAAGCAAGGGCGCGGCGGGCTTTGCCAAAGAGCTTGAAACGCGCGCGATTAGCCTTTACGCGAGCGCTGGATTTGAGACATTTGCGTTTGAGTTAAACTGCCTAAAGGAGCACTTTTCTTTTGCACTTGCCAAGCTAAAAGAGCTTTTAGAGGAGCCAAATTTAAGCCAAAAAAGCTTTGAGAAGGTGCGAACTCTGACTCTGGGAGAGATATCCAGCAACGAGAGCGACTACGACTATCTAGCTAGAGTCGCGCTAAACGGGTTGCTATATCCTGGTACGAATCTAGCAAGGCCTAGCATCGGCACGAAGCAAAGCGTGGAGAGCATCACGCTAGATGACGTTAAAAATTTCATCGCTAGCAAGCTTGATCTGGCAAATTTATTCGTAGTGCTGGGCGGCGAGGTGACGCCGGGGGGGCTAAATTTAGACGAGATTTTAAGCTCGCTAAAGACAGGCGAGCCGCGCGAGCTAAAGCTTTTAAAAACCGATGAAAAATGCGGCGAAAAATCCATCATCAAACCTAGCGAGCAAGCCTATATTTACTTTGGCGCGCCTTTTGACGTTTCCAGCAAAGAGCGATATAAGGCCAAGGTCGCGACGTTTATTTTGGGCGAAGGCGGCTTTGGCAGTAGGCTGATGGAGGAGATCCGCGTGAAGCGAGGGCTGGCGTATTCGGCGTATGCTAGGAGCGAATTTGCGCTAAGTCACTCGCAAATTTGGGGTTATCTACAAACCAAAAACGAAAGCAGGAGCGAGGCGGTCGCGGTCGTGAAAGACGAATTTGCAAAATTCGTCAAAAACGGCGTGAAGGCCGGCGAGCTAGCGCAGGCTAAAAGATTTTTGTTAGGCTCGCAGCCGCTACGCCAAGAGACGCTTTTTAACCGCTTAAACATCGCTCAGAGCGAGTTTTATAACGGCTTTAAACTAGGAAATTTTAAAGACGAGCTAGAAAAAATCTCGAAGCTAAAGCTTGCCGAGCTAAACGCGTTTATCGCGGAGCATGCGGAGATAGAAAAGCTCAGTTTTGCCGTGCTTTACAATGAAATTTGATGAAAAAGACAGAATAAATCTAAAAAAAATCGGCGTAACTACTCTGCTCGACCTAGCGCTTAAGCTTCCTAAAAGCTTTGAAGATACGAGCCTGACCGCCGCGCCAAAAGACGGGCACGTGAGTGTCGCCGTAGAGATAAAAAACGCGTATCGCCAAGGCGGAATGTTGCACGCCGTATGCTGGTGCGAGGCGTGGGAGCAAAACGTCAAAATCGTGATTTTTAACGCCAAGCCTTGGCATCACGGCGCGTTTAAGGTCGGCAAAAGCTTGTTTGTGAGCGGCAAATGCGCCTACGCCTACGGCTCGTGGCAGCTAGCCAATCCCAAAATCATCACGAAAATAAACGAAATCATACCCAAATACAAGCTCTCTCTCAGAGACGATTCGTTTAAAAATTTGATCCAAAAATACGTAAATTTGCCCAATTTACTTGAGGCTGGACTCGCGCCTAAGGAGGCCGAGTTTTTGCTAGATCTGCACAAGGGAGACGAAAAAAGCGTGGCGATGCTGGACGCACTCGTTCGCGAAAAAGCGGGCGAAGAGGTGCTAAAATTCGTCGAAATTTACAACTATCTAAAAAAGCTAAATGCTAAAAAAACTCACTTTAAGGCGCCTAAAATCAAGCTTTTTGATATTTCTTCGTGGCTTAAAAATTTGCCGTTTGCGCCGACAACTGATCAGCTAAACGCTATCGCCGATCTGCGCGCGGACTTTAGCGGCGAAGAGGCGGTGCGACGCGTCGTGATGGGCGATGTGGGCAGCGGCAAGACGCTTGTTATGCTAGCCGCCGCTCTTAGCGTCTATCCCGGCCCCGCGCTCATCATGGCGCCTACGTCGATATTAGCCGAGCAAATTTACGCCGAGGCAGCGCGTTTGCTACCTGATTTTATGCGCATTTTGCTTGTTAAAAGCGGCGACAAGCCCGAATTTGACGGCGTAAATCTCATCATCGGCACTCATGTTTTGCTATATCAAAGCTTGCCCGCAGCGCCTTTAGTTATGATAGACGAGCAGCACCGTTTCGGCTCGAATCAGCGCGAGAAAATCAACGCTCTAGCTAGCGGAGGGCTTGGGCGAGACTCGCAACTTGAAGCAGCGGAGAGCGAATTTGAGGCTAAATTTGACGGTAGCGAGCAGGCAAATTTGATCGCAACCGCGCCCGAAAAGAGAAATAAGCAAACAAAAGCGGCGGACGAGACCAGGGCTCACGTGGTGCAGTTTTCGGCAACGCCGATCCCGCGCACGCTAAGCATGATACAAAGCAGCTTCGCGGAGTTTAGTTTCCTGCGGCAGATGCCTTTTGAAAAGCACGTCCACACGCAAATTTTACAAAGCGCAGACTTTGGCGAGTTGCTAGCGCATATCAAAGTACAAATCGCCAAAGGCAAGCAAGTCGCCGTGATATACCCGCTCGTGGAGGGCAGCGAAAGCTCGAACTATCAGGGGCTGGAGGAAGCGCAGGGGTTTTGGCGGGCGAATTTTGCCAACGTTTACGTAACGCACGGCAAGGACAAAGAAAAAGAGCAAGTTTTGCGCGATTTTCGCGAGCGCGGCGATGTGCTACTCTCGACTACTGTGGTCGAGGTCGGCATCTCGCTGCCCAGACTTAGCACGATCGTGATCGTGGGCGCGGAGAGGCTTGGTCTAGCAAGCCTGCATCAGCTGCGCGGACGAGTAGGGCGAAACGGCGGGAGCGGATTTTGCTTTTTATTTACAAAGCTTAAAAATCCGCCGTCGCGCCTGAGGGAGTTTTGCCAGACGCTGGACGGCTTTAAGATCGCCGAGATAGACCTCAAAAATCGCCAAAGCGGCGACATCCTAAATGGCGCATTTCAGCACGGCGCGACGTTTGAATACTACGACTACGAAGAGGAAATCACGCAAGCGGCTAAAGATAGGGCGGGGCTTGGGTAAAAAGCGATTTAACGCTAATTTCAAGGCCTTAAAGCGCGTATTTTTGATTACGGCAAATTTTATAAGAGCCTTAAATTTAGCCTATTTGGATTGCTTGATACGCCCCTAGAATTGACGCATTTTAGCGACTTTACGCGGGATACTAAATTTAAAACCGCCAGTAAGCCGTAAAATTTCACTTGTCTTTTTGATATTTCACGTTGCGTTTTGCGCCGCTTGCGTAAATTTTAGGACTAAAATTTACTCGGTATCGCGTTTTTGGTATTTGATTTTACTCGGTATGCCGCAAGTAGATTTAAGCTTGCTGCGATTTTTAGCTTTAAATTTGACGGTACTTGCGACCTTGTAAATACTACGCGGCCAAATCGCGCGCTAAAAACGGCCGCACGATTTAGCTTGATTTAAGCTTTTTTGATTCTACCGCCGCGATACCTGCTCTAAATTTATCCAAATCAGACTATAATCTCAAAAAAAGGATAAAACATGCAAGAATGGGCTTTATGGGCTCTAGCTTCAGCGGTTTTTGCCGCACTTACGGCGATCTTCGCTAAGGTCGGGCTTGAGGGCGTG
>CAUSIL010000054.1:0-10487 GCA_963531395.1 uncultured Campylobacter sp. | reverse complement strand
TAAGAGCAAATGAATATCAAAACTATCGTTAATAAGGACAAGAATGAATCATCTTAAATTTTCTCTTGCCGCTTTGCTTCTTTTGTCGAATTTAAATGCAAAAGAGGCCGAAGTCGAGCTAAAAGAAGTAACGGTTAGCGGCGAAGCGGAGGCGCAAAGCGATCCGATGCAAAAAAAAGTCGGCCAAAGCGTAAAAAGTGCCAAAGAACTAACCAAAACGCAGGTTTCTGATAACAAAGACCTAGTGCGATACGAAACGGGCGTAACGACGGTGGAAGCCGGGCGTTTTGGCCAAAGCGGCTACGCGATAAGAGGCGTGGAGGAAAACCGCGTGGCTATCACCGTTGACGGCCTCCATCAGGCTCAAACGCTAAGCTCGCAAGGCTTTAAGGAGCTATTTGAAGGATACGGAAACTTTAACAATACCCGCAACGGCGTAGAGTTTGAAACGCTAAAACAAGCCACCATCTCAAAAGGCGCAGACTCCGTTCGTACGGGTTCTGGGTCTCTGGGCGGCTCCGTGATGTTTGAAACAAAAGACGCAAGGGATCTTTTGCTAGATAAGGACTATTTTTACGGCTACAAAGGCGGCTACAATACCGCTGATAACCAAACTATGCACTCGCACACCTTAGCCGGTAGGTTTAAGTGGTTTGACATCCTAGCCGTACAAACTAAGCGCAGACACCACGAAACGGAAAACTACGGTTACAAGGGTTATGACGATAGCGTGTTAGGTAGAACCAGAGAAAAGGCCGACCCGTACTACATCAAAAAAACGAGCAGTCTTATTAAGCTAGGCTTCCAGCCTCACGAGGAGCATAGATTTACATTTATGTCAGATACCTACAAAAACCGATCTCAAGGCAAAGACCTATCATACACGCTTACGCTTTCTAGCAACAGGGACGAGATCGTAGATACCGGACTAAGATACAACGACGATATGATGGATAGGAAAAATCGCGCTTTTGCCTATGAAAATTTTAGCGAAACTCCGCTATGGGATACGATGAAATTTACATACTCCAACCAAAAAATCAAATCCCGCGCCAGAACCGAGGAACACTGCCAAGCAGGAGAAAACTGCCCCGATATCTCAAACCCTATCGGACTTCAGGTTAAAAATAACAAGGTTGTTGATAAATACGGCGGCGAAGTAACTTTGCAACGAACACAGGAAATCGACCCCCAGTACGGCGGACTAACGTGGGTAAACAGGCTCGTAGATAGCCAAGGAAACGTCCATGAGCAGAATAAATTTAGCATCAATCAAAACGTAAACAACACGTGGTTAGACTGCTCGGTATTTGACTGCTCCCAGCCAAACATTGACGTGCTAAAATACGACTACGCCACTGATCAATACATAAAATCAACCGTTCCGCTAGACAGAAGCTATACCGACGCAAGCACGGGCAAGACCTTTAAACAAAGCTCGCAGAGCGGATATCTCATCACTCCGTATGGCAAGGGCTACTTAAGCCGCGACTGGAAAGAACGCGATCTAGATACGAACACCAAGCAGTTTAACCTAGACTTTAACAAATACGCCAAAACAGGCGACGTAGAGCACGATATCGCATACGGACTAAGCTTTGCTAGAACCGAAAAATCCATGACGAACAAGCAAGGCTACGACGCTACTAGCAGCCGGTGGTGGGCGCCTAAGACGCTAGGCACGGATTTTTCCGGTACGCCCTATACGTGCGAAAACGCGCCGCTAACGCTACTTTACGCGCTTTGCCCTAGAACCGAGCCACTAACGTCTTTTTTAATCCCGGTTAAAACAAAAGAAGGCGCTTTGTATCTAAACGACGATATGCGCGTAAACGACTGGCTGGGGATAAATTTAGGCTACCGCTACGACAAGATAAAATATAAACCAAACTACGTCCCGGGCTCCACGCCTAAAATCCCCGACGATATGGTGTTAGGTCTTTTCGTACCGTATAATCCTAGCCCGGAGCCAAAATGGTGGGACTATGCAGATAGAAACGAGTGGCAAAGAGCGCATGACGCATGGAAGCAAGAAGCTCCTAACAACGCGCTAGCAAACATAAAATACATCGCTAGAGATAAAAAATTTACGAATAGCTCTTATGCCATAGGAGCCGATATCGATCCGCTAGATTATTTTAGAGTGCAGCTAAAATACTCCAAAGGCTTTAGAGCGCCCACTTCAGACGAGCTATATTTGGCGTTTAAGCATCCTGATTTTACCATTAAACCAAATCCGGATCTAAAACCGGAAATAGCTAAAACAAAAGAGCTTGCATTAACGCTGCATGAGGGAAAAAGCTTTATAACGACAAGTTTTTTTGAAACCAAATACGATAACTTTATAGATCTAATCTCGCTTGGCACCAAAAGCTACGCTACGGGCGGCGGCGGCAACACCATACCTTTTGCGCTATACGGCAACGTAAACCGCAGCAAGGCTACCGTAAGAGGCTTTGAGATAAACTCTATGCTGCATTTGGGTCAAATTTCAGACGCGCTAGAAGGCTTTCACGCTAGCTACAAGCTAACGCTGCAAAAAGGCAGAGTGCAAACTGGTAACGACGGTAAAGTGCCGATGAACGCTATCCAGCCGACTACTGCGATCTACGCTCTAGGCTACGCAAGCGCGGCGGATAAATTCGGCGCCGACATCTACGTCACTAGCGTCGCATCTAAAAAAGAAAAAGACACCTATAATATGTTCTGGCGTCTAGATACGGACCCGTACGGCAATCCATACAATACAAACAGCCACTCAAAATGGCGAAGCAACGCCTACACTCTAGTAGACGTCGTAACCTACGTGCGACCGATTAAAAATTTGACGTTTAGGCTAGGCGTTTATAACCTAACTAACGAAAAATACATTACTTGGGACGCTGCGCGCTCTATCAGGCCTTTTGGTACTATGAACATGATCGATAGAACCACGGGGCTAGGCATCAACCGCTTCTACTCAGCCGGTAGAAATTTCAGGCTAAACTGGGAATTTACGTTTTAAGCCGCATTCTTATTCGGACGGGCTCTTGCCCGTCTGCTTGCTTTTATTCTTACTTATTTTTTAGCGGCTCGGTTTAAATTTGAGATTAAGCCAAAGCTAGCTCTTTGCTTAAATTTGCGCCGGAGCATTTTAAATTTATGCGGCGTAGAGGCTAAATCAAAAGAGGTTTAAAAATCAAAACTCGCTTTGATCTTTAAAAATTTATGCAGCGTTTCCTCGTTTTCTTTTAGCGCGGCGGCATAGACCGAGCGAGTTAGCTTAAATTTAGCGATATTTATCTCAAAAAGCTTTGCTTCTCTTAGTTTATCCTCGATCAAAAATCTCGGCAAAAACGCCACGTAAGTATCGGCGTCGTTTGATATCATCGCGCGGCAAACCATTATCGAGCCGTCTAGCGAATACGCCACGTCAAGCGCATTCGCGTCTATGCCGTACTTTTGCAAAATATCGTCAAGGTAGTTTCTGGTTCTATCTTTGATAAATTTAAATTTAACCAGCTCCTCAGCCTTCACGCTTTCGGCGATTTTTTTATTTGAAACCAAAATCAGCTCGTAGTCAAATAGCTTTTTAACGAGCAAGCTGCTATCAAGCGACTGCTCCAGGATGATAGCGATGTCGCTGCGGCGGTCTTTTAGGTAGTTTATGAGTTCGCTTTGCTCTTTTATCCTGATATCTAGCTCGCTGCCTACGCTTTGAGAGATTTTATCTAGCAGCATCGATATGACCGCCTCGGCGATAAGCTGCGTGGTGGCGATTACTAGCGGCGCTTTGTCCGTTTTTATGCGAGCTAGCTCGTCTTTAAAACGAAACATCGCGCTTTCAAACTGGGTACAGAGTTTGTAAAATTTCTCGCCCTCGCGAGTTAGGACGATGCCGTTTTTCTTGCGCATTATTAGCGTGGTTTGTAGCGCCTCTTCAAGCTTTTTCATCTGCAGAGTAACTGCCGGCTGCGAGATACCCAGCACTCTTGAAGCCTTTGAAAAACTACGCTCCTTAACTATCTCCATAAAGGTATAAAATTTACTAAAGTCATTGATCACATCAGACTCCTTATTATTATATCAGCTTATAAAATCATCTTTTTAACATTGTATTGATTTATATCTGAAAACGCTCTTAATCTGACCCGAATTTATAACAACGGCGATTTTTAAGCTTATTTTGTTAGAATTTAATAATCTTAAAACGAAAAAGTAGGAAATTTAATGTCCGATCTACTAGACGACCTAAACGAAAGCCAGCGCGAGGCCGCCTCGCATACGGACGGAGCGATGCTGATTTTAGCCGGAGCAGGCAGCGGCAAAACCAAAACCATCACCACTCGCCTAGCCTATCTCATAAGCGAGCTAGGCATCCCGCCGTCAAATACTCTAACGCTAACCTTCACCAACAAAGCCGCAAGCGAAATGCGAACCCGCGCGCTAAATATGCTAGGCGCCGCCGGTAAAAATTTCACTCCGCTACTTTGCACTTTTCACAAATTCGGGCTTTTGTTTTTAAAATTTTACATCGACCGCCTAAAGCGCAAAAACAACTTCGTCATCATCGACACCGACGATAAAAAGCGTATCTTAAAAGGCTTTGAGGGCGACATCGCAACCTCGGTTTTAGCTAACGAAATCTCAAATTTTAAAAACTCGCTTTTAAGCGTAGAGGAGGTTTTAAACCAAGGCGATATCTTTGCAAACGGGCAAAATTTCAAAGACGGTTACCACGCAAAGCTAGCAAACATCTACAAGCTTTACGAGGAGTATTTGGCGGCAAATAACCTCGTGGATTTTGACGACCTGCTGTGCCTTAGCTATAAAATTTTAGACGAGGACGAGGCTCTAGCGCGCGAAATCTCACAGCGATACTCCTACGTGATGGTGGACGAGTATCAAGACACCAACGACTTGCAGTATAAACTCCTGCGCAAACTCTGCTGCACGCACGAAAATATCGCGGTCGTGGGCGATGATGATCAGAGTATCTACGGCTGGCGCGGCGCAAGAATCGAAAATATATTAAATTTCAAAGATCAATTTAAAGACGTCAAGGTTATAAGGCTAGAGCAAAACTACCGCTCGACGAGTCAAATTTTACGCGCGGCAAACGAGCTCATCGACCATAACAGAAACCGCCTAGGTAAAGAGCTAAAAAGCACAAAAGAAGGCGGCGAGGACGTCGCGCTAATGGAATCAGACGACGAAACGATGGAGAGTCTAAAGGTGGCCAAACGCATCAAAAAGCTGCTTGATAGCGGCGCGCAGGCTAGCGATATCGCGATCTTGTACCGTATAAACGCCCTATCCCGCTCGCTCGAAGAAGGCCTAACCAAAGAAAAAATCCCGTATAAAATGGTCGGCGGAGTTAAATTCTACGAGCGCGCCGAGGTCAAAGACGTCATCAGCTACCTAAGGCTGGTCGCAAACGAGAACGACGACTTCTCGCTAAAGCGAGTCATCAATCGCCCAAAACGCGGCCTTGGCAAGGTAAGCCTCGCAAAGATCGAAAAAATCGCCTTCGAGCATAAACTTTCGCTATTTGAAGCGATATCTAGCCTAGACGAAAACGACAAGGATCTAAGCAAAAAGATCGTCACAAGCCTTGGCGAATTTGCGGCAAATTTAAGAGAGCTAAAAGAGTGCGACTCGCCCTATGAGCTAGTAGATAAACTAGAAGCAAAATTCGGCATCAAAAAATACTACGAGAGCTTGCCCGACGGCTCCGAGCGCGTGGCAAACATCGACGAGTTTTACGCGATGATAAAAGATCAAATCAAGCAAAATCCAAGCTTTTCTATCGAGGAGTTTTTAAACGAGATCGCGCTGCAAAGCGAGCAGGATAACATCGGCGGCGAGGCGATCTCGATCATGAGCATCCACGCTAGCAAGGGGCTTGAGTTTGAGCATCTTTTCGTGATCGGGCTTGAGGAGGGATTTTTCCCGCTTCTAGGAGAGGGTAGCGACATCGAGGAGGAGCGACGCCTAGCCTACGTCGCCATCACCCGCGCCAAAAAAACCCTGACGCTAAGCTTTGTAAATTCGCGCTTTTATAAAGGCCAGCGAACGAGGCTGGAAAAGAGCAGATTTTTAAGCGAGGCGGGCGTTTGCAGCGGCAGTCTCATAATCCAAACGCAAGCGCAAACCGCTAGCGAATACAAAAAAGGCGACCTCGTCAAGCACAAAATTTTCGGTATCGGGCGCGTGACGGCGGTAACGAAGATCAAAAAAGAGCTAAAGCTAACGATAAATTTCGGCGGAATCAGCCGCGAGATAATGTCTAGCTTCGTCGAAAAAGCGGTGTAAAAATGAGTAAATTTGAGGCCTTGCAGGCTATATCCTGCGTCAAATTTGATCAAATTTATGCGGTCAAATTTGACGCTCGCGGATCAAATTTAACGCAACCTCCAAAGGTCAAATTTAAATGAACGCACTTTTTGTCGCAAATAAGCCCGCAGGCATCAGCTCAAATCATTTTCTAAGTAGGCTAAAGCGCAAATACGGCGTAAAAAAGGCGGGCTTTTCGGGTACGCTAGATCCGTTTGCCAGCGGCTGCCTGATCGTGGCTCTGGGCAATCACACGCGGCTTTTTAACTACATAGATAAAGCGCCCAAAATCTACGAAGCGACTATGTGGCTAGGGGCTACAAGCGCTAGCCTAGATAACGAAAACATCGAGGATATCGCGCTTTGCCCGCCGTTAAATTTAGCCGACGTAAAAGCGGCGCTAAGCGAGCTAAAGGGCGAGATCGCCTACGTACCGCCCAAATTTAGCGCCAAGCACGTGGGCGGCAAACGCGCCTATGAGCTAGCAAGAGCGGGCGAGGAGTTTGAGCTAAAGAGCCAAACGATGAGCGTTTTTGACGTAAATTTGACTGCGTATATGCATCCGTTTTTGAGCTTTCGCATTAGCGTTAGCGAGGGCTCGTATGTGCGCTCGTATGCTCAAATTTTAGCCGAAAAGCTTGGCGCAAGAGCCACTCTAAGCGCGCTAAAACGCGTGAGCGAAGGTAAATTCGTTTATGAAAACGAGAGGTTTTTAAATCCGCTTGATTATATTTCGCTACCGCGAAACGAATATCTAGGCGACCCAGCAGACGTGATGCTGGGCAAAAAACTGAGCGTAGAAAAGCTAAAATTTGGCGCCGAAGGGCTATATTTAATAAACTTTGATGAATTTTTTAGTATCATTGAAATCAAAGACGAAACCGTAACATATAAACTAAATAAGGTCGAAAAATGCTAATACTCGCAAGAAAAGAAGACGAAAGCATAATGCTGGGAAACGATATCAAAATCACGGTCGTAGGCATCTCAAAAGGCGGCGTAAAAATCGGCATCGACGCGCCTAAAAATATGATGATCCTGCGCTCTGAGCTCGTCGAGGACGTAGCGGCGGAAAACAAACAGGCCCTAAACGGCGCAGGCGAAGCGAGCCTAAAAGAGCTCAGCGATAAAATCGTAAAATAATGAAAAGCTACGCAAAAATCAACTCGTTTTTAAAGATCGTCGGCACTCGCGGCAACTACCACGAGATCGTCTCTCGCTTTGTTTTAAGGCGCGAAATTTACGACGAAATTTTCTTTGAAAAATCTAACGGCTTCGCGCTTGAGTGCGATAACGAAAATATCGAAAATAATATCGTTTTAAAGGCTAAATTTGAGCTGGAAAAAGCTGGCTTTAAAAACGAACTGGACGAATTTTTCGCCTCGCATAAAATCGTGATAAAAAAGCAAATCCCTTTAGGCGCGGGCCTTGGCGGAGGCAGCTCAAACGCGGCTACGTTTTTAAAGATGGCGAACGAGGAGTTAAATTTAAAACTAACGCGCGAAAATTTGATGAAAATAGGCGCGAATATCGGAGCGGACGTGGCGTTTTTCGCTAGCGATTTCGAGGCGGCAAACGTTAGCGGCATCGGCGAGATAATAAGCGATTTTGACGACGAAGTGCCGGAGGTAGAAATTTTAACGCCGAACGTCTTTTGTTCGACGCCTGCGGTTTACGGCGAATTTAGGGCAAATTTTATGGATAGCATCGACGTAAATCTAGCGGAAAAAATGCGCGAGATGACGACGGTGCAGCTGCTGGAGCGATACGAAAATCGTAAGCTAAACGATCTTTTTGCGCCGTGCTTTAAAATTTATCCGCAGATGGATAAATTTAAAGATTTTTTCCTCAGCGGCAGCGGCGCTAGCGTGTTTTTCTTAAAATAAAAGGTAAAAAATGGGTAAGGATTTAGCCAAAAATAAAAAGGCTCTGTTTGACTTTAGCATCATCGAGACATTTGAAGCGGGCATCGTGCTAAAGGGTAGCGAGGTAAAGGCTCTAAGGGCGGGCCGCGCAAATCTAAAAGATAGCTTCGCGCGCGTGATAAAGGGCGAGCTGTTTTTGCTAAACGCGCACATCAGCCACCTAAACACGACGCACTCGGTGTTTCGCCCGGACGAAAGGGCTCCTAGAAAACTGCTGATGCACCGCAAGCAGATAGATAAAATTTTCGGTCAAGTCACGCAAGATGGCCTCACGCTAGTGGTTTTAGCGCTCTATCTAAACGACAAAAATATCGTAAAGGCGCGAGTAGCGCTTGCAAAAGGTAAAAATTTGCACGATAAGCGCGAGACGATAAAGCGTAAAGAAGCCGACAAAGAAGCGCGTGCAGCGATGAAAAAATACGCTTAAGGAAAGCAGATGCCATACGTAAATATAAAAATAACAAAAGAAAAAGAGGCTGTAAGCGCCGAGCAAAAGCGCGCGCTCATAGCAGGCGTAACAAAGCTGCTAGGCGATACGCTAAAGCGCGACGCGAGCAGAACCGTCGTCGTGATAGAGGAAGTTAGCACCGACGACTACGGCTTTGGCGGCGAGAGCATAACCGAACTAAGATCAAAACAAGGAAAATAATATGAAAAAAACCCTGAAGGTGATTTTTGCGGCTTTAGTCTGCGCGATATTTCTAGCAGGCTGCGGCGAGGACGAGACGGCGAAGGCTCCCGCAAAGATAGAAGGCTATAAAACTGGCGAGGAGATCGCGCTAAAGAGCGTGTTTGGCAAAGACCTCACGCTAAAGCGCGTGGAGGGCGGCTTTGTCATCAAGGGCGAAGAAGATAAAATTTTGATGTTTGATATATTCGGCACGTTTTGTCCGCCGTGTCAAAAAGAAGCGCCTGATCTCACCAAATTTCAGATCGATAATCTAAACGACTTTACGATAGTCGCTCTCACGCACTTTGAAAACGTCACGAACGAATACGTCGTGGAAAATTTCGCGCAAAAATACAACGCCTTTTACTTCATCTCAAACGACGCTAAAATCAACGACAGGCTTGCCGCGCAAATTTTAGAGGATATAAAATACGAGCGACTTGAGAGCGTACCGATAAAAATGGTGCTAAAAGGCGGCGTATATCAGGAGCTAACCGACGTAGATAGCGGGAAATTCGGCGTGAAATACTACCTAGGCGGCATCCATCTAGACGCGATGACGAAAGATTACGAGAGAATAAAAAATGCCCGCTAAAACCGCTACCCAGCGGGAGCGAGACGTCGCGCTAAAGGAAAAACCGGAATTTCCGCGTAAATTTAAGGTTATTTTACTAAACGACGACGTTACGAGTATGGATTTTGTCGTGAGCGTGCTGGTAGAAATTTTTAATCGCGATATGCAAAGCGCGGTAGCCGTGATGCTAAAAATACACAACGAAGGCAGCGGGGTGGCGGGCGTCTATACTAAAGAGATCGCCCAAACCAAACAAAACCAAACGCTAAAAGCCGCAGCCGCCGCGGGCTATCCGCTAAAAGCCGTCGTCGAGGAAGAATAGCCCGCATAACGGGCGCGCAAAAAGCGCAAAGAGGAGGAAATGATGTTTGACTCGGATTTAAGCTATCTTTTGGAAAAGGCCGGGCAGTTTGCCTACTCGAATTTTCACGAGTATCTAACCAGCGAGCACGTGCTTTTCGTGTTGGTAAATTTAAACGAAGAGACTAGAGATATCCTAGTAGAGGCCGGACTAACCGACGTCGAGGGACTAAAAAGCGATCTAAAAAACTATCTACTGCAAACCAACGAACAAGTTCCGCACCACAAACAACCGCGCATGACGGTGCTTTTGGAGCAAATTTTTAAAGAACTAAACACAGAGCTAAAAGATAAAAATGTCGGCATCAGGGACTTGCTATTTAAAATCGCTGCCAGAGGCGACACGTACGGAGCTAAAATTTTAGAATTTTACGACGTCGATCCGCAAAAGATCAAGCAAGCAACAAAAGACGACAAGCAGACTCGCGCTAAAAACTTCCAAAACCTAGCCAAATACTCGTCAAATTTGACCAAACTAGCCGCCGAGGGTAAAATAGACCCGATCATCGGGCGCGAAAACGAGCTAGCAAGGCTAATGCAAACGCTAAGCCGCCGCAAGAAAAATAATCCGATCCGAGTAGGCGAAGCGGGCGTGGGCAAAACCGCCGTAGTCGAGGGGCTCGCGCTAAAAATAGCAAACGGC
>CAUSIL010000053.1:0-10597 GCA_963531395.1 uncultured Campylobacter sp. | reverse complement strand
AACAACGACGGTACCCTAGATCTAGCTAATGCGCAAAGCGTGAAGAGCGTGACCGTAGCTAGGGATAGCAACTACGTTAGCGCGACTAACTCGGCCATAGATACCTTAAACGTAGATACGAATAAGGGCGAAGCGTTTACGATGAATATAACTACGCCAAGCTTAAGGGCGATAAATTATACTAATTTCAATCCAGACGAATATCATGATCTTAACCAAGGCGCCGGCACGACAAGAGCGGTTGTGGCAAATGAAGCTACCGCAGTCGCCTTAAAAATAGACGCCCACTCAAATGTTCATCATATAGGTACGGACGGTCCTCCAGATCCTCGCGGCGCTTCTGAGTATCTAGAAGCTTCTAAAATGAGAAGTATAGACATGAAGATCGATAAAAGCGCCGATACAAACAAATATAAGGCTATTAGTTATTGGCTAAAAGATGCCGTATCGCTCGAGACGATAAACTATGTAAATGAAAACGACGAAGACTCGTTTACGATTAAAGTTAAAACGATGAATAGCGATAAATCAAACGATTTTGATAAGCTCCATACGCTAAACCTAAAAACGGCTAATAGCTTTGGCATCTTTGAAACGTACCTTGTAGATCCAAAAAGAATAGCCTTAAAAAGTATATCCGAGATAAATTTAGAAGGTGCTATTCAAAACGACGGTACTTCAAATTCCGACATAGTTTTGGGTGAGCTAGGTAGTGCAAGCTCATTGCACGGCATAAATTTGATTGCCAGAAATTTAAATGAGCTTAGCACCTTTAACGTGATTACAAATACGCAAGTTAATGCAAGATTCAATCTGAATTTAGAAGATATTCAGGGTAACGTAGCCATAGGCGAACAAGACGCTATAGAAAACCCGACTCCGCTCATAAAATCGGGCAATACCTTAGTTACGGCTAAAAATTTGCAAAAAAACTTTACCTTTGCCAACCTTGACGCCGACACTATAGCTACAAATAGCACCGATAACGTAAGGCTAGTTTTTGACAAGGTAAAGGGCGATGTTAAATTCGGAACTATAAAAAATTTAAGCTCGCTAGACGGAGATTTTAGAAATATAGACAAAACATTAGTTATCGGTCATATGATAAATTCAAAAAGCAACTCTGCGGTTTCTTTAAATTTAGAAAATATCAAAAAAGACGTAACAATAGGCGATACGGCACAGTTAAGTGCGAGCAAGATAACCTTAAAAGCAAAATTTCTTGATAAAAAACTATCTATAAGCGGTCTAGATCTTAAGGCAACTCCTAGTAGCGATAAAGTACACGAAGCTAATATTGAGTTAAGTGATATTAAAGACGAGGTAAGAATGTTTGATACTAGTAATTTTACGTCATATAAGGGAAAATTTAGTAATCTAGACAACAATTTGCTATTCGGTGATTTTTATGATATCATGGACAATGCTTCTATAGACTTAAATTTTAATAACATTAAGGGAGACGTTCTTGTTTCCATGGTTAACTTTCCTGCTAATATAGCCCAAGGCCTTAAATTTAATCTCGTTGCAAACAATCTAGCTCAAAGCCTAAATATCGGCAACATAAGCATAAAAGAGTCTGGTCTTACTAATGTTAAAAACGGCTTGGTAAATATCGACGCGGGTAAAACCGAAGGTACGGTAACCATTGGCAACGTAACCGTCGGTGCAGACTCTACGGTAAAAATCGATCTAAGCCAAAGCTTGCAAGTAAATACCGTAGGCAATATAACCGGCGGTAACGTAACGTTTAAAAGCTCGGCCATAAGCCACACTAACGGTTCTAGCAGCGTAAATATAACTCTTGCTTCTACCACCGGCATTAACGTAGATCCTAAAGCTAATGTAACGGGTTCTGTAGGACAGGATAAATTCGAGTTTAACTTTAGGGTTGCAAGTTCGAATTTTGCCGGAGAAACATACGCCGTAGGCGGAGACCTAGGCGACGGTATGGACGAGTATACGCTAAATGCTACCGTTAGAGCCGATAGTCTTAAAAAAATAGACATGAGCGCTTTAAAAAACGTAGAAAACGGAACTATAAACCTAGGTACGAACTTGATTGCTAACAATACCAAATCTCTAACCGTAAAAGGCACCGACGGCGACGACGTATTTAATCTAACCGGCAGCCTAGCCAGCGGAACGGCCAGAAAACCAAACATCCTAACCCTAGACGGCGGTAACGGAGTAAATACCTATAATATAGGCTCTAGCTCAAAATCGGTTCTAGATTCTGGCGGCAACAACATAGTTAAATACGTGTCGGTCGCAAACATCAAAGACGGCGATAAAATAACCCTAGGTTCGGCCGTAACCGATAATGAAATAAAAAAAGTATCCACGTACTTAGACAACGAAGCCAGCCTTATAAACGCCGTCAATAAAGTTCTAAACGCCGCAGATGCGTCTGCTACGGCTAACACTACGTACGCTTTTATGTATAAAAGCGATACGTATTTGATCCAAGACGCAAACGGAGCGCAAGACGATATCACGACTAACGATAGCTTAATCAAACTAGCCGGATATCACATCGATAACCTAAATCCATACGTGTCCGGTACGGAGATAACTATATAAATTTGAGCTAATCGTTTGTCGCCGATTATAATCCGAGGTCAAATTTCGGCCTCGGTATCCGTCTGATATATACATTTTTTCTACGAGCGGATTTTTTTAAATTTTCTATTTTCCGACTTTTTTATGATATAATTAGCGATAGTATTCTGTAAAGATACCCAAAAAACTCAAGAAAACACTAAAAAAGGAGTCCTTAATGGCAGTAACACAAGCGCAAGTCGCCCAGCTTTATGTGGCATTATTTAACAGAGCGCCCGAGGGCGCGGGCTTTAATGCGTGGGTAGCAGCAGGCGCTACCAAAACCGTAGCCCAGATGGCAAACGAAATGTTAGCATCTCCTGCTACGCCGCCTTATTTTGCAAGCATGGGCGTGGACGTAAGCACTGATAGAGGCTATGTAGAGCTTATCTATAAAAATATCCTAGGTAAAGACTATACCCAAGACCCAGACGGCATCAACGCATGGGTTAGACACTTGCAACTAGGAAACTCAAGGGGTGATACGCTAGTAAAATTATTTGAAGTAGCAACCTCGGCTGAGGCCAGAGCGGCTGATCCGGTAGCTGCGCAAACCTTTGCAAACAAGACAGAGGTATCGGCTTATATGGCTCAAAAGATCGCTTCCATAGATAGCGACGACAACGGCGGATACGACTATACGCCGTTTCAAGAGATTATCAGATCTACAAACTCTACGAATTTAGCCGCGCAAAAAGCTAGAATCGACGCAATGGCTACCGTTACCACTCACACATTGACCACCGAGGACCAAACCATCACCGGCGGCGAGGGACTAGACGTGTTTAGCGCGGTTTCTAGCTCGTATGCAGATAGAAACACTCTAAAAGTAAACGATAAGCTAGACGGCGGCAGAGGTACCGACGCGCTAAATGTTGCGGTAAACGATAGCTTTACGGGCTTTGTGGACGGCTATGCGAAAAATATCGAAATTTTAAACCTAACAAATACTTCCGACTCTCAAAGAATTTTTAATGCCGCTAAGATTGATGGATTAAAATCGGTATCTACTACCGGAACAAACGGTATTCGAATAACCGATCTTGCAAGCATCGTAAATTTAACGGTAAACGGCCAAAAAGATGCAACCAAAATAGGTATTATCTATAATACAAATTTAACTAGCGGCTCTAATGATGTGCAAAATCTAACCCTAAATAATGTGGGCAGAGAGACCGCCGTTGCCGAGGCTACAGCCACCGATAGGCATGTAAAGTCAATGAAGGTCGAATTTAACGGTATCGAAACGTTAAACATCACCACAAAAGACGCTAAAAGCTATATAAAAGAAGTTCAAAATAAAGCTATAACGGTAAAAGGCGCAGCGGATCTAGATATCGCAACGAAGGATAGAGATACGACCCCTGCTAGTACGGACTTCGTAAAAAGCCTTGATGCCTCTACTATGACTGGAAATTTAACTGCGGATCTAAGCGATTCCCGCAAATATAGCTCCGTAAAAAGTGGTAGCGGCAACGACACTATAGTGGTTGGCGAGCTTACTGTTAATTCTTCCTCTATTGACGCTGGCGCCGGCACCGATACTCTTCAGGTTAGAAGTCTCCAAGGCCTAAAAAAGATGACGTTAAAGGGCGTAGAAAATATCGAGTTATTGGATAAAAACCCTAGCGGCGTAACTAGACTAGACTTGGTCGGACAAAACGATATAGAGACCCTAAAAGTAGGTCAGCTAGACCACGAACTAGTCGTAACTAGCTCAAGTATCAAAACGGTAAATTTAACTAAAAAAGTCAGCCCTTATGCTACGGACGCAGAGGGTAACGGCGCAGGTAAAGTCCACGTAAACGATACCTCTGTAGAGACTGTAAACTATAAGATAGATAACGCGACTTCGCCTACGGCTATGGCGGGTAAGATCAGATTATCAGAATCTAGAAACGTTACCGTAAATTTAGACGCTTCAGTCATAACGACTGCCGGCTCTACTAACTCAGATAGCATACTAGAGCTACCTAAAGCTAATACCTTAAATCTAAACGTAAACACTACGGTAGATTCAGGTATAAGTCTAGATAACTCGACCTTGCTAAAAACCGTAAACATAGTTAGCACAAACCCTAATAAATTTACTCTAAAAACCGATACGAATTCTACAAATATTGCTAAACTAAATTTAACAACTTCTGGAAGCTTTGATCTAGGTAATAACGATACGCTTAAATTCGTCTCTGATATAAACGTAAAAGGAGGCGCGCCTTTAGCAGTAGGTTCTCTTATCGACCTTAAAAATTTAGGTTCTATAAGCTCTGAAAACGGCGTAAGCGTGAAAGTAAACGACCTAACTACTAGTACTCTAGGCGGCGCAACGGTTAAAAATCTTAACATTGGCGATATTACGACAAAAGAAGCCAGCAATGCGGGCGCAAATATTAATCTAAAAAATATCACTAACGGCGTAAAAGTAGGCGTAATAAAAGTTGGCGGCGAAGTGAATTTGGTGGCAAATAACGTAGGATGGCTAGAAATAGGCGGTGACATAACCTCTAAAAAAAGCGGGATTACCTTTGACGTTAGTTCGGTTAGACATGACGTTAAAATAGGTGTCGGCAGCACTCTAACGGCTCAAAACGATATCAATATCACAGCTAAAGATGTTGAAGGCAAGCTTGATATAGGTAAGCTTATAGCTAAAAATATCGTAATCAACGCTACTAATATCAAAAGCATCCATGATAGAACCGCTACGTCTACGACTTTAAAAATAGACGACATAGACCACTCTACTCCTGCTGATAGAGTCGTCGATAGCCTAAAGATCACTCTAAAAGACGTTATAAACAGTGGCGGAACTGGTGCTCAGATCGGTAAAATTGACCTAAAAGCAGGTAGTACCGTTGATATAGATGCCGGAAATACTAGAGGTTTGGTAAAATTTAGTACAGCCAATGAAGTGACGGCCGATAAGGTTTCTATTGACCTAAGCGGTACTATAGGCGCAAACTCTCTAAAGGGCATACAAGCAGACACTATCGTCTATAAAGGCTCTACGCAAACGGCACTCGATGCTACTAGCGGCACAGCCGGACAGATAAGCCTCATAGCTAAACAGGATGCAAATTCTAAAGACTTTAACGCTACCGTTAGCGCTTCTGGGCAAAATGACACGCTAAAAGTAACAGTTGCGACAAAAGTAGCTACTGTGGGCAAGGATCTAAAAACCGTTACCGTGTCTGGAGATATGGGCGAAGGTTTGCAGGATAAATATGAATTTAGCGGCACAAACGCGGCAGAGCTTACGAAGATCGACTTTAGCGGCTTAAGAAATGTTGAGTCTGGTACCATCACGACAGTTACGGCAAATACTAAAATCGAAAGTATAAAAGGTACCGCCGGTAATGACGAGATCACGCTAGCAGACGCACAAACCAAAGAAAATATCACTATTGAAACTGGCGAGGGTACAAACAGGGTAACTACCGGAACAGTAACTGCTACCAAGCAAGTCATCACGATAAAAGGCGGTTCGGGTAACGATACCTTTGACGTAAGCGCATCAAAGATAGCTACTAGCGGCTTTGACGGAAGTAGCGATAATCTAAGATACACCGCTATCGAAAATCTAACCGTAGGCGATAAGATTAAAATCAGTGGTTCAGCCACGGCTGGCGCCGTAGAAAAGGTTCACCTAGATCCTAATGGTAATACGTATGCTAATTTCGCTGCATTTGCTACGGCGACCGGATTTTTTACTACAGCCACGGCAGCCGGTAAGGTATATGCGTTTTCTTACGGCAACGAGACGTACTTGTTCTATAATAGCGCGGCAGGCGGAACTAGCTTTGACGTTAACGATAACTTAGTTAAACTAGCCGGTAACATCAATATGGCTAACCTAGATGCTACAGTGGATGCTAGCGGAAATATAACTATCAACGGTTTCTAATCTCTTTTTTCGGTAGAGCTTGGCTCTACCGATTTTTATACTTCATAGCTCTACTTTGGTTTTAATTTATATTTTATTGATCGATAAAGTTTAAATTTACAACTCAAAGTTTCACCTATATTTATAGTTTACACTATTTGTAAATTTATCTCGGCAAGTTACTTTGTATATTTTTAAGTCGTCGAATAAATTCAAGTTTTATAAATTTGGCAATTACGTCTGTCAATATAGTCGGCTCTATCGCAAAAGTAGTAATGAAAATCGCCTATTTAGACGCACGGGCTCGTACATCCGTAGTCATAATCCCGTTAATTTTTCAAACCGGGCGGTAAAAGTACGGCGACTAAGCTCTAGAAGTATATTTTTAAACGTGAGGAGTTTACGGCCGTTAGATGTAGTCGGTGCAGATTTGCGCTATATAGTTCCGCATATATCCAAATGACATTTAAATACGGATGGCAGCAAATTTGACGATAAAGCTCGGTAAGATTTTGCGACTACGACACAAGCGATCGGCGAAAACATACTTGCAAATCTTGTTTACGGCATTAAGGCTGACGAGTCAAACGAGTTTTCACGTAATCTAAAGCGGCAATATCGCTTTTGACTGCGTGAAACTCAAATTGGGGAGTTTGGAATGAGGTAAATTTAACCGCAGCTTAAGTACCGTACGAAATATGTCTCTAGGGTGATATTTATTTTTCATTTTATATAGATCGGTGCCCTTGTAACCGCTTGTTTTATGCTCTAGACTCCTAGCTGATAAAACAGGCGTTTATTATTTGGATTACGTCCGCATTTCAAGACGGCCGGACAAATTTGCTCTCGCGGCGTCATTAGCAAACGCGGCTATGGTTTTGCGCCCGACTACAATTACCGAAGCATAAAGCTTGCCTCAAATTTTAAATGCCAAAAGCAAAATCGGCTATTTCGTAAAGCGCCGCAAAAGATGATATTGCTCGTTCTAGTCGTTTTATTGGCAAGCGCGACCAAGTTAGGTCAATATGGTCGCGAGCCGTAGCTACAAAACGGCAAAATAGCAGTTCGTACGCGTTTATACCGAGCTTGCCTAAGCAGTCTTATTGGCTTTTACGGCGCGCCGTTACGGAAATTTTACTCTAAATCACCGCTCTTGGCCTAGCAAGACTTACGGCATTTAGCGGCAGGCAAGTCTAATTTAGACTGTTTTGCTTTTTACAGTCTAGGCGGCGCTTTACGACGTATTGCTTTGATCGAGCGTAGCGGACGTTTATATAAGTGCGACTTCCGAGCATTTTGGTGTACGAGAAATATTTTTTCGCTCCGCCTCTTTAAATTCGCAGGTAGCGGTTTGTGGTTATAGCCGCTGCGCGTATAAAGCGGAGCTGGTAGGGCACGGCGGCAAAACGGCAAAAAATAGATTGCTGCAAGCAGTTTGCGCGGCTGGCGCGATAAGACGGCTGCTGAATTTAGACTGCAAAATGCGCCTAGCCTCCAGCAAGAAACTGCACGGCTTGGTGTTCTTGCGGATAAAAAGTTTTCGTCGCAGAGGGTGCGCCAAGTCTCTCGTCTAGAGCAAACCATGCTAAATTAAGCTTGTGCCTAATAATCCTTGCAATCAAAGCCGTAGCTACGGCATTTTGGCGCATTTTATCCGCATAAGCGTGCATAATAGCAATCTAAAACCGCGCATTTGCTAAGCCGGTCTAGGCGGCGGTTTTGGATATTAGCTTGTAGATTTAATGCCGTTTTCGTAGCCGTAGCGAAAAATTTATTCGGCTTAAATTTGCGTGTGAAAGCGACAAATTTTCTTGATACGGCGTAGGTGCGGGAGCCTTAGTTTTTTCTTTCGGCGCGCCGTTTGCGCTTAAACGCTAGATAAGGGCAAATAACGGGATTAGATAAGGCGTTTTTGCCGTGTTTGAAGCAAAATTTGATAAAAAGTTTAAATTTACGAATCCTTCAAATTTAAAACGTAAGGATTTTACGGGCGCAAAGAGTATAAATTTAAGCTATTTGAGACGGTTGCGAGATGGCGACGGGCTATCTTTACGGATATATTTCATAAATTTGGCAAAGCCGAAATTTGCCCGTTTGCTCGCGTTTAGCACCGCAAAAGTACGGCTATAGCCGGTCTACGCAAGGCGCGTAAATTCGTATAAACCCATCTAATCGCTAGCTAGCATCCGCCGCAGTAGCGCCTCTATATCGCCGCCGCAAGGAGTTATGCCGTAGTTTAGCAGCTTTGCCGTATCGCATACGAGTAGGGCGGGGTCGTTTGTCCTGATAAATTTGGCATCGCTTTGTACGGCGATATCGCGCCCGCTTAAGCGGCGTAAAATTTGCAAAATTTGCTCGATGCTATAGGCCTTGCCCGAGCCGATATTAAAGATTTCGCCGTTGGTTTCTAGCTCTAGTAGTTGCGCATATATCCGCACGACGTCGTTTATGCCGTTGTACTCGCGTTTTGGCGTTAAATTTCCGAGCTTTATTACGGAAGCTTTGTCCTTAAAATGTCGCACGATTTTTGGAATGAGGAAATTTTCGCTCTGTCCCGTGCCCGTATAGTTAAAAGGACGCGCGATGATAAAAGGAAGCCCGCTTCTAGCGATTTGCTCTTCCATATAAATTTTACTTTCGGCATAGACGCTTTGCGGATTTAGCGCGGAGTTTTCGCTCATAGGCGCGTCGCCTCCGCCGTAGACGCTAGCCGAGCTTGCAAAGACCGCCTTTTTAAATTTAACGGCGCTTAAGGCATCTAGCAAATTTAGCGTGCCGATTTCGTTTGCGTTTTTTATCTCGGCGGGATCTGCCATAGCAAACGAAACTGCGGCTAGGTGAATGATGTAGTCGAATTTAACTCTAAAGGCGGCTTTTATGCTATCTTTATCAAGTAGATCAAAGCGCGCGTGATGCGGCGCGCTAGGGTTTAAAGCGCCGCCTGATACCTCGTAGCCTAGCCCACGAAGGTATCGCTCTAAATAGCGACCCGTAAAACCCTCGATGCCCGTAATAAAAACGCACCTAGAACTCAAATCCCGCCTCGATGCGTCTTAGATCGGCTTTTATCATCATATCGCAAAGTCCTTTTAGATCGGTCTTTGCGCTCCAACCGAGCTTTTGCTTGGCTTTTGAGGCGTCGCCTATTAGCAGATCGACCTCGGCCGGTCTAAAAAATGCCGGATTTATCTTTACTATTACGTCGCCCTTATCGTTTAGTCCGACTTCGTTTATGCCTTCGCCTTCAAATTTTATCCCGATATCCAGCGCTTCAAAGCTAAGCTTCACAAAATCCCTAACCGTGGTCGTTACTCCGGTGGCTAGTACGAAAGTATCGGGAGTCTTGGCTTGTAGCATCGCATGCATACCTTCGACGTATTCTTTGGCATAGCCCCAGTCGCGCTTTGCGTCTAGGTTGCCAAGTTCTAAAGTCTTAGCCTTTTTTAGGGCGATTTTTGCGGCCGTATTCGTGATTTTTCTCGTGACGAACTCAAGCCCCCTTAGCGGACTTTCGTGATTAAATAAAATACCGCTTGAAGCGAAAATATCGTAGCTTTCTTGATAGTTTACCGTGATGAAATGCGCATAAAGCTTTGCCACTCCGTACGGCGAGCGCGGATAAAACGGCGTGGTTTCGCTTTGCGGAATGGCTTGGACTTTGCCAAACATCTCGGATGTGCTGGCTTGATAAAATTTGATGCTTTTATCGACCGTCTTTATCGCCTCTAGTATGTTTAGCGCGCCGATACCGGTGGCGTTTGCGGTGTGAAACGGCTCTTTAAAACTAACGCCCACGAAGCTTTGGGCGGCTAGGTTGTAAATTTCCTCAGGTCTTATTTCGTTAACGGCGCTTAGGATGTTAAACGGGTCGGTTAGCTCAAACTCCACCAAATGAAAATTTGGCTCGTTTAAAAGGCCTAATTCGTTTAATCGCCAAAAATTCGGGCTCACCGCTCGCCTGTATCCGCCGTAGACCTCGTATCCTAGATCTATCAGATATCTAGCCAGGTATGCGCCGTCTTGACCTCCGACGCCCGTGATTATCGCTTTTTTCATTATTATTCTCCGTTTTTTAAATGTCGCATAAAATTTTTATCCGTCGCTACGGCTCTA
>CAUSIL010000052.1:0-10615 GCA_963531395.1 uncultured Campylobacter sp. | reverse complement strand
AAGGTCGCATTTTCAAACAAATTTTCCGCCGCTTCCTCGCCCAAAATTTCTTTTACGTCCGTGCTTTGGATAGGCGCTTTGGTTTGTCCGTTTTGAGCCGTTTGGGCGGATAAATTTACGGCTTTTGCCATCTCTTTTAGATCTTTTTCGCTTAAATTTTCGCCCTTTTTAGCGGCCGCGTCTAGCACCATAGAGAGAAACTCGCCGTCCTCTTTACCGCCTTTTTGCGCGTTTTTGCTCTGTTTTTTCACGCCGCCTTTGATGCTCGCGTCAAATGATAAAATATCGTTTTGAGTTGTCTGCATAAAAACCCTTTAAATTTAGCTTTTATGAGCTATGCAAGAAACGTTCCATAACTGCTTTATTATTTTTATAAGGAAAATTTGGCTAAAATCAGCCCCATTTTAATAACGGAGAAAAATTTGGAAAAGATACGAAACATCGCCGTCATCGCTCACGTCGATCACGGCAAAACTACGATGGTTGACGAGCTTTTGAAACAATCGGGTACTTTTAACGAGCACCAAGCCGTCGGCGAACGCGTGATGGACAGCAACGACATCGAGCGCGAGCGCGGCATCACGATCCTATCGAAAAACACCGCGATCCGCTACAAAGACACCAAAATCAACATCATCGACACCCCGGGCCACGCCGATTTTGGCGGCGAGGTAGAGCGCGTGCTAAAGATGGTCGACGGCGTTTTGCTGCTCGTAGACGCGCAAGAAGGCGTAATGCCGCAGACTAAATTCGTCGTAAAAAAGGCGCTCTCGCTCGGCCTTCGCCCGATTGTCGTCGTAAATAAAATCGACAAACCCGCAGCCGATCCGGACCGCGTGATAAACGAGATTTTCGACCTTTTCGTGGCGCTTGAGGCAAACGACGAGCAGCTAGAGTTCCCCGTCGTTTACGCGGCGGCTAGAAACGGCTACGCGAAGCTAAATTTGGCCGACGAAAACGTAAATATGCAGCCGCTTTTTGAGACGATTTTGTCTCACGTTCCGGCTCCTAGCGGCGATATAAACAACCCTTTGCAGCTTCAGGTTTTCACGCTTGATTACGACAACTACGTCGGTAAAATCGGCATCGCGCGTATCTTTAACGGTAAAATTTCTAAAAACCAAAACGTGATGCTCGCTAAAGCCGACGGCACGAAAACGACGGGCAGGATTTCAAAACTCATCGGCTTTTTGGGTCTTGAGCGCCGCGATATAGACGAGGCGCAAGTGGGCGATATCGTGGCGATAGCGGGTTTTGAGGCGCTGGACGTCGGCGATAGCGTCGTGGATCCAAACTCTCCGATGCCGCTTGATCCGCTAAAAATCGAGGAGCCTACGCTTAGCGTCGTATTTAGCGTAAACGATAGCCCGCTAGCAGGCACCGAGGGCAAGCATGTAACCTCAAACAAACTCGACGAACGTCTAGCTAGCGAGATGAAAACCAATATCGCGATGCGCTACGAAAACATCGGCGAGGGTAAATTTAAGGTTAGCGGGCGCGGCGAGCTGCAAATCACGATTTTGGCCGAAAATATGCGCCGAGAGGGCTTTGAGTTTTGCCTCGGACGCCCGGAAGTCATCATCAAAGAGATCGAGGGCGTGCGCTGCGAGCCGTTTGAGCTGCTGGTGTGCGACGTGCCGGATGAGTTTAGCGGCACCGTGATCGAAAAACTCGGACGCAGAAAGGCCGAGATGGTCTCGATGAATCCGACCGGCGACGGACAGACGAGGATCGAGTTTGAGATCCCCGCACGCGGTCTAATCGGCTTTAGAAGCCAGTTTTTGACCGACACGAAGGGCGAGGGCATCATGAACCACAGCTTCCTCGAGTTTCGTCCGCTAATAGGCAGCGTCGAGCACCGCAGTAACGGCGCTCTAGTCTCGATGGAAAACGGCGTGACGCTAGCGTATAGTCTCTGGAACTTGCAAGATCGCGGCGTCCTTTTCGTCGATCCGCAGACCAAGACCTACGTGGGTATGATCATCGGCGAGCACAGCCGTCCAAACGATCTGGACGTAAACCCGATCAAAGGCAAAAACCTAACCAACGTACGCGCTAGCGGCTCTGACGACGCTATCAAGCTCGTACCGCCTAGAAAGCTCAGCCTAGAGCGCGCTTTGGAGTGGATCGAGGAGGACGAGCTGGTCGAAGTCACGCCGACAAACATACGCGTGCGCAAACGCTATCTCGATCCGACTATGCGCCGCAGAATGGCAAAAACAAAAGAGTAAATTTTGTAAATTTAGCCTGCAAATTGCGCTTTTGCGCGGTTTGCGGGATACTAAATTTGCCGTGCTTACAAAAAGGATTTTAGATTTAAGCTTGCTGGGGAATTATTAAGCGATTTTTACTCGCTCGCCGTTCTTAATTTTCATAAATTTAACGACTCAAAAGCTAGGAAAATTTAGCCGAAGGGCAAAGGCCGCACGCAAGTTTTTATAAGCCGGCAAATATAGCCGAATTTGCCTAAATTTGCGGCGGTAGTTAAAGTGCAATTTTATTTAAACTATCTACAAATTTAAACGCGCAAAGATACTAAAAGATAGGTTTAGCGATTTCCAGCAAACCACATCGACTAGAATTTACGGTACGAAAGCGTCCTAAAAAAGCTTAAACTCGCAGTCGGGCTCAAATGGGCGCGATCTAAGCTATGATTATGATTTATCAAGCCGCGTTTGCTTTACCGCAGACGGCACGGGAAATCTTTGATCCTGCGGTTTTAGAGGGGCGCTCAAGATTATATTAAGCAGCGCAAATCCCGCGCGAAGATGTCCGAGATTTCGGTCTCTTTGACTTGAGCCAAACTGTAAAAATCGCAAAAATCTATGCTCGCCAAAATTAGGAAGTATTATGCTTACGCACTTTTTTAAACGGGATTTATCTTCGCCGCTAAAAGATAACTGGGTCGAGACGCTACCGCAGTACGTCAGAGACGGCGTTCTTTGCGCCAAGGAAAACCGATGCTCCTTACGAATACGCGATTGGTCGGCTTTTGATTTCATGATACCAAAACGCATGAAGGGCAAAACCGCGCGTACTAGTGACGAAGTGATCTTAGATTTACGAGATTTATCGCTTTATCCTGATTTGTGCGGGTTATCCATCACGACTAATTTTAATTTAATTCAGGTGCGCGACCTTGACGTTCTTTACCGACTCAAAAATTTAGAAACGCTATCTATAAACACGGAAAAAATGCATAAATTTGAGATAGACGTCTCAAAAATAACGGCACTAAAAGAGCTGGTTTTAGACGGCTATAAGCCCTGCGTTTATAATATCGGCAAAGCCAAGCAGTTAGAAGTCCTCGTCCTATACGGCTACAAAAGCAGCGATTTGAACGAATTTGCTGATTTGTTAAATTTACGCGATTTGAGGCTATTTTACAGCGAAATAAAATCATTGGACGGCATAGAAAATATGACCAAACTAGAGCATTTAGAGATAGCTTGGGCCAAAAATTTACAAGATATTTCGGCGCTGGATAGACTGGAGCAAAAACACGAGATAGGCGGCGTTTTGCTACCGAAGAAATTTAAACGCAAAAAATAAAAGACGATGATAATCACGAAATAGCGCAAAAAGCGATGACGCTAAAAGGCAAATTCGCAAATGCGAAAACTCGGCGCGAAATTTTAGTTGCGAGAATTTATGATTTTTCTGCTAAAATCGCGTCTTTACGTCTTTTAAACCCGCGGCAAAAATCTCAAATCCGCCGCTAAATTTGCGTAAAACGACTAAATTTTTAATCAAGGTATAAAATGGAACTCTCGCATATCATCGTTTTAGCCCTAGTTCAGGGCATTAGCGAGTTTTTGCCCGTATCTAGCTCGGCGCATCTAGTGCTGGTGCCAAAGCTGCTAGGATGGGCCGATCAAGGGCTAGCCTTTGACGTCGCCGTTCACGTAGGCACGCTAGTTGCGATTTTGATTTATTTTAAAGACCGCATCGCCGCGCTTTTGAGAGATTTTTTCGCCTCGATCGCTCAAAAAAGGGCGGTCGGCCAAAGCACGCTCGTGTGGGCGACGGGTTTTGGCACGATCCCCGTGGGGCTGTTTGGCCTAGCCTTTGGCGACTTCATCGAGCAGTACGCTAGAAACGGCGCTTTGATCGCTATTATGACCATAGTTTTTGGATTAATTTTAGGCTTTGCCGACAAAAAAAGCGGCGCAAAGGACGAAGCCGCCATCACGATAAAAATCGCCCTAATCATCGGCCTAGCGCAGGCAATCGCGCTCATACCGGGCGTTTCGCGCTCGGGCGTGACGATGACGGCGGCGCTGATGCTCGGTTTTTCTCGAACGGCGAGCGCAAATTTTTCGTTTTTGCTCTCGATCCCGGTTATCGTGCTAGCAGGCGGTTTGGAGGCTATTAAAGTCTTTAAGATGCCTGATTCGCTACCTTGGAGTGACCTTGCTATCGGCGCGGCGATTAGCGGCGTTAGCGCGTATCTTTGCGTGCGGCTGTTTATGGCGATGTTGCAGCGCATTTCGATGATGCCGTTTGTGATTTATCGCTTGGTTTTGGGTGTATTTTTGCTCCTAGCGTTTTTATAAATCGGCAAATTCGGGCTCAAATTTGAGGTTTGCAGCCCAAATTCGCTTTGTAAATTTAAAGCGAAAATTTGACTAAGACGGGTCAAAATGTGCTGCACGGTGTTCTCTTTGTATTCGCAAATTTCCTCAAACAGCGCGTTGCCGTCTTGCTTTTTCATGGCTAGCAGCTCGTCTTTATGCTTTTTTATCGCTTCGTCGTGATTTCCTAGCACTAGGACGTGCTTGCCGTTTAGCTTGCTAAAGATGGATATATTAGTCTGCATATCCTTGTGAAAGCTTAGATCGCCTATGTTATAGACCGTGTCGCAGGGATTTACTCTCTCATTCCAGATGCGAATGAGCGCCTTATCCATCGCCTCTACGCTAGAAAAAGGCCTAAAGCGCGGATGAAATTTCATGATACTGCTATGTCCGAAATGCAAATCGGAGGTAAAATAAATCATCGTTTTTCCTAAAATGTATTTAAAATTTAACGGCGCCAAGCAAATGATCCTTGAGGCTCAAATTCGTAAAAGATTGCCCAAATTTGCGAATTTTTCTGCTTTTTTGGCTTTTGGATCAAATTTAAGACGGTATAAGCCATGCTACTTTAAAATTAACCGCAAACCCCGAATTTAAGATAGCTACGGTTTGTATAACCTTAGCAAATTTATAATGTTGCCCGCATTCATCCTATTAAAATGCTAAATTTATGCTTAAATTTAGACTTACAGGCTTACTTCAAATTTCTCACCGCTTTTTATTTCCATGATAACTAGGCGCTTGAAAAACACGGCTCCCACGTCCATAGAAAAGACGTTATTTTCGCGCCTGGTTATCCTATTTTCTTCGCTTGCGACGTGCCCGTGAAATATCTGCCTGCCCGTATTATTGCCCTCCCAAAAGGGCTCTATGCTCCATAGCACGTAGTCCTCGTCCTGCTCTTCTTCGCTTTTGTCGCCGTCAAAGGCTGCGTGGACGAATATGCTTTCTTCAGAGCTTACGACGTGGGGCATATCGCTGATAAAATCCTTGAGCCACGAGAGCGCGAAACTGTTTAAATTTCGCTTGTAGATCGATCTTTTTGTTTTATCGCCGCCGTTTCTAAGCCAAATTTGATGATCTAGCGCGTTGCCGCCGAAATACCCGTCCATCATCATTTTTTCGTGATTTCCCAGTACGTGGATCAGCGCGTATCCGTTTCTAACTAGCTCGGCGTATCTTTTGTAAAGCCCTATCGTGTCCTCTCCGCGGTCGCAGCTGTCGCCTAAAATAATAACCAAATCCTTTTTGGTCAAATTTATCTCTTTAATCATCAGATTAAAAAGCCCGAGGCAGCCGTGCATATCGCCGAATACGAAAATCCGCGCGTAATCATCTTCGTTTATGTGTTTTATCTTTATCATTTTTAGTTCTTGCGTTAAATTTGTGGAAAATTTTTGGGTTAAGTTTTATAAGATTATGGCAGATGGGAAGGGATTCGAACCCTCGAAAGCTTGCACTTTACACGCGTTCCAGGCGTGCTCCTTCAACCGCTCGGACACCCATCTATGAAGCCTAGATTATAGCTAAAATTTAATAAGCGCAAACTTATATTTAAATCTTACGTGCGGGGTTTAGATGAAATTTCGCTTAAAAACTTTAGCGTTTCGTTTTTTAAATTTTCAAAGTCTTTGGTATTTTCTATAGTAAAATTTGCCGCAGAGCGCTTTTGCTCGATGTCTATTTGTAGCTCTACGCGGTGTTTTGCAGCGTCGTAGCTAAGCTCGTTTCGCTTCATCACGCGCGAGATTAGCGTATCTTTGGGCGCATAAACGACCGCTACGCGCGAAAACTCTTTGTAGGCGTCCCTCCTTTCAAAAAATAGCGGAACATCCACGAAATACGTCCCGCCCGCGCTTTCTAGCTTTGCCGCGCGAGATAAAATTTCAAGCCTGATTTTTGGATGCAAAATTCGCTCTAAAATTTTTAGCTTTTCCGCATCCCTAAACGCTAGCGCGCCGAGCTTTTTTCTATCGATTTTGCCGCCATTTAAAACCTCGTCTCCAAACTCCGCCGCGACCTCGCTCGCGCACAAATTTAGCTGTTCGTGGGCGATAGAGTCTGCGTCGATGATCTCAAATCCGTGCCCGGCAAGCAGCTTGCAAACCGTGCTTTTACCGCTGCCGATGCTACCCGTGATGACGATTGCGTGTTTAAATTGCGGCATTTTGCCTCCGATTTTTTACCCCGATTTTAGCAATTTTTGGCTAAAATTAATCAAACTTCAATAAAGGCCAAAAATGATAAGCTACAAAGACGCAGGCGTCGATATAGACGCGGGAAATGACTTCGTAAATGCGATAAAACCGTTCGTAAAAGCGACGCAAACTCCGCACGTTTTGGGCGGTATCGGCTCGTTTTCGGGCGCAGTAAGGCTACCTGCAGGCTATAAAAAACCTGCGATCCTAGGCGCCACCGACGGCGTGGGCACAAAGCTGCGACTAGCGATCGACGCGCGTAAATTTGACGGCGTGGGGCAAGATCTAGTCGCTATGTGCGTAAACGACCTCATCTGCAACTTCGCCGAGCCGCTGTTTTTCCTCGACTACTACGCGACGGCGAAGCTTGAGATCGCGGATGCCAAAGAGGTCGTAAAAAGTATCGCCGAGGGCTGCAAACTAGCGCGTTGCGCGCTTATCGGCGGCGAGACGGCGGAGATGCCCTCGATGTATGAAAAGGGCGACTTCGACCTTGCGGGCTTTGCCGTGGGCATCGCCGAGGAGGACGAGATCGACCGCAGCAAGTTCGTGTGTGAAGGCGACGTGCTCATCGCGCTTCCTAGCAGCGGCCTGCACTCAAACGGCTTCTCGCTCGCGCGAAAAGTAGTCGCCGAGCTTGGGCTAAAATTTGACGACAAGGTAGGCGATCGCGCGCTCATCGACGTGCTTTTGCAGCCGACTAGGATTTACGTCGGCGACTTTTTAAATTTAAAAGACAAGATCCACGCGCTTGCGCACATCACGGGCGGCGGCATCGTGGAGAATCTGCCGCGCGTATTTCCGGAGGGGCTGGGTGCAAAGATCGAGCATGCCGCGATCCGCACGCCCGAAATCTTTAAAATCATCGCGCAAAAGGTGGAGCCCGCTGAGATGATGAGGACGTTTAATATGGGCGTTGGCATGATTGTCGTAGCGCCGAAAGAAAACGCGGACTTCGTGCTCGCTAATACGGGCGGCTACGTTATCGGCGAGGTCGTAAAAGGGCGGGGCGCGCAGCTCGTATAAGCGGCAAAATCGGCTCGCCGCAATAAGCGCTCGGATTTAGCCACTTGTTTTATTTACGGCAACGGCGGCTAAATTTAAAGATGCCGATTTTACCGTTATTTTAGGCAGCTAGAGTTTGCCGTTATATTAAATTTAGGCGAACTCGCAGCCGTCCAAACGCGCGAAATCAAGCGGTAAAATAATGCGCAAAGCAAATTTGAGTATTTTGCTGCCTAAGACCCATAAATTTATCGCGGCTAGGGCTTAAATTTAATCCTCGTTTGCTAAAGTTTTGCCGATTAGCCCCCAAAGTAGCCTTAGTCAAATAAACTCAAAATCGCTTGCTAAATTTACGCGGTACGGTAAAATACCGAGCCAAAAAAGGCAAAAAAGAAAAAACAAGTAAATTTTAAGACTAAAAAAGCAATAATCGCGCTTTAGCTTTATCTTAAAAGACCGCTTCAAAACTGCCCGAAAATCAAACAGCGACGTAAAAAGAAGCTAAATTTAAAACAAACCCAAGCGATAAACCTAAATTTAAGGAGAAAAAATGAAAAAATATCTATTCGCGCTTTGCGCTTTGGGCGCGTTAGCCTACGCGCAGGAGGCTAAAAACAGCGCAAGCATCGGCGCCGGAGCCGCCGTCCAAAAAAGCGTCTTTTACACCAAAGACCGCATAAGCGCCGTGCCTTTGCCCCAGATCGAGGCTTATTACGAGGGCTTTTACCTTAGAGGCTTAGAAGCAGGCTACGAGCATAATTTTAGCGAAAACCTCTTTGCGGGCGCGTATGCGAGGTTTTTCGACGGCTGGCGCGTGAAATCTAGCAAGCTAAAACCGCAGTACCGCAGCGTCCGCGACAGAGAGCATCAAACGGCGCTCGGCGGCAAATTCGGGGCGAATTTCGGCGGTTTTCAGACCTTCGTTTATGCTCAAGGCGGCGGACGGGGCGGTAGCTACGGGGCCGAGGCGTCGTATTTCTTACCCGCCTCGCAGAGATTTTCGCTTATTCCTGCCGTTACTTACGACGTATTTTCGCGAAAGCTTAGCGATTATTACTTCGGCACGGACGTGAGCGAGCTAGGCGGCGCGGTAACCTCGGTTTATCATCCGGGCAGCTCCTACGCGCTAGGCGCCAGAGTCACGGCAACTTATGAATTTAACAACGGTTTTGGCGTGAGCGCGACGGCTGGCGCCAGGAGATTTTCGGACGAAGTAGCTCGTTCGCCTATCGTTCGCAGCAGATACGAGAGCGTAGTTTATACGGGCATTTCGTATAAATTTTAGCCGAAAATTTTAGATTTTAGACGTCAAATTTAAGCGAGAAAATGAGCGAATTTATAAATTTTAAAAGCAAAATCGTGGAGCAAAAGGCAAAAGCCAGGCTAAAAAATAGCGGCCTGCTACGCCGAGTCGGTAACCGCGACTACGTGAGCGAGGAGGCGGCTCTAAGCATAACCAAAATGCAGTTTTGCAGCGATAAATTCACGGACGGCGACCTTGCTGATTTGGGGTATTTTGCAAATCTAAAATCTCTGGAAATCAGCTCGCAAAACGTGCATGATCTTTCAAATTTGCCCGCTCTTAGCTCGCTTGAGGCGCTAGATATAGATGCTCCGTGCGGTGATGCCGCGCCTCTAGCTAAATTTAAAAAGCTAAAAAAATTGCGGCTTTTTAGCGTTTTATTCACGGATTTTACGCCGCTTGCATGCCTTAGCGAGCTTAGGACGCTAAAGCTTTACGATTGCGGCGTCAGAAACGTTTCGTTTTTGGGCGAGCTTAAAAAACTAAAATCGCTAGAGCTTTCAAACAACGAAATTTCAGATGTTTCGCCGCTTGCGCGCCTCGCAAATTTAACCGAGCTTTGGCTGGATAGGAACCGCATCCAAGACCTCCGTCCGCTTGCGGCGCTAACGAAGCTAAAAGAGCTAAATATTGAAGTAAACGGCGTCCAAGACCTAGCGCCCATCGGCGAACTTAGAGAGCTAGAATGCCTGCGCGCGGACGATAACCGTATCGCGGACATCTCGCCTTTGGCAAATCTAGCAAAGCTGTGCGTGCTATACCTCAGCCAAAACGCTCTTACGGACGTATCGGCGCTTAAATTTTGCCGCGCGTTAGAAAACATTCATCTTGACCTTAATCAGATTTTAGACGTTACGCCGCTTTTAGCTTTGCCAAGGCTTAAATTTCTAACCGCCGATACGAGCGTAAATCACGCGGGCTTTGAAGTAAAATTTGACAAAAGCGAGGGATTAATTTGCTTAGGCGACGTAGACGACGAGGCAAACTACGCACGGTATTTTGCATTTAGCGCAAAAGAGACCGAGTAAATTTAACAAACGCGAATACGCGGCTCGTAAATTTTACCGACTCTAACCAAAACGTAAAACCCCCGAATAATCAAAAAAATACTTAAATAAAAATATTAAAGCTAAAATTTAAAAACTAGCGGCTAAAATTGGCTTAAATTTAACCCAAAGGAGTAGCTATGAGTATAAATTTAGATAGACTTAAGGCGCTTTTTAGCGAGATAAACGCCGTAAACGACGCGAGCTTTGGCGCCGGGATGAGCCGCCTAGCCTACACGCGCGAGGATAAGGCTGCCAGGGAGCTATTTATCGCGCGCTGTAAGGAAGCGGGCCTAAAAGTACGCATAGACGCGATCGGAAATATCTTCGCTAGGCGCCAAGGTACCCAGCCCGAGCTGCCGGCGGTAGCGTTTGGCTCACACCTAGACACCGTGATAAACGGCGGCGAATTTGACGGTATCCTCGGCGTCCTGGGCGGGCTAGAACGGATTAGATCGCTAAACGACGAAGGCGTACAGACGCGCA
>CAUSIL010000051.1:0-10629 GCA_963531395.1 uncultured Campylobacter sp. | reverse complement strand
ATGGCAAAACGCGCCGAGATCGAAGCGAGCTTAGAGCTAGCCCGCGAGTTTAGGCTGTTTTAACGGCGAGCGCGGCGGCGAATTTGAGCTAAAAGTGCGCGAAATTTAAGCGTAAAATCGCTCCGCAAAGCAAATTTTACCTTCGCGCTGCTTTGGTTAAATTTAGATGGTTTTGCTCAGAGCTTAAATCTGCAAGCGCTAAATTTAAAGAAGTGAAATTTAAGCGCAAAATCGCGAATAAAGCCCGAAAATACGCGAACGGAGCAGGCTGTAAATTTGTTTTTACGCTAGCTTTAAATTTAGCCGCTCTTGCTAAAAACTAAAATTTTACGGGACGCTAAATTTAAGCGGCGTTTAGATAAATTTATTCGATTTGCTCGCGGATCGGTTAAATTTACGCCTGACGGTCGTTTGCGAAAATTACGCCAAAGAGTAAAAACAGAATCTAAATTTAAACGAAAGGAACGCTAGGCGAGGCAAATGCTTGCGGGTCGGCTAAATTTGCGCGTAAATCGGGGCGATAAAATACGAGAGGCGAGCGTTAAATTTTGCGCTCAAAGCAAGGTAAAAAGTGGCTTAAAGCTCGATGAACGCGGAGACGGCTAAATCGCTAAACTGCGGGCGGCGCGAATTTAAACGAAAGCGCAAGAGAAAGCGGCAAATTTTAAAAAACGCGAGATAAAAAGCGGCGTAAATTTAATAAAAAGCAAGACGAAAAGCCGTAAATTTAAGCGCGAACGTTAGATTTAAATTTAGTCGCCTTGCTTAAAATCAATCGCCGCGGCAAAATTTAGCCGTATTTAGCGGCTTTGGTTCGCGAGCCGCAAGCCGTAAAAAAGCGGCCAAACGCGCAAAGGAGTTAAAACGGAGACTTTATTTACCTTTATTTTCGTCGGCACATTTGTAGCGCTTTTTGCGCTTCCGGCAGCTTCTAATCTTTTTGCGGCTTTGGGCGAAAAACCCTCCCCAAACTCGTCCGCGAGCGAGCTTTCGCCGGAGCTAAAAGAGCTAGAAAACGAGCGCGTAATTTTAGTCGCCGCTACCAAAAAAGCAAATTTGATCGGCCTTGGCGCGGGCATTTGCGCGGGCGCTGCGATAACGTATCTTTTAGACGCGATTTTCGGCGCTGCGATAGGCGCGCTTGTTTATACTTTTACGGCGATGCTTATCACCGCATCAAAAAGGAATGAATTTAGGACAAATTTTAAGCGCCAAATCATAGAAAAGATCGTAAAAAAGCACGGACTAAACTACGATAAAGACCGCGGACTGGGGCTTAAAGAGTTTTTTACGATTTACGATTGCAGGGTCGATGAGTGGAGTAGCGAGGATCTCATAAGCGGCGAGATAGAGGGCGTTCGCGTCAAATTTAGCGACTTTTACGCCGCCAAAATGGTAAAAAAGAAAAATAACACCGAGACGGTCGTGCTATTTCGGGGCGTGCTTTTTAAGGCGGATTTTAATAAAAAATCAAGCTGCGTAACGCAAATCGCGCACGCGGGTTCGCGAAATTTAGCAATCTACGGGCAGCGGGCTAGTATGGACGATGCGAGGTTTGAAGAGATTTTTGACGTCTATACGACCGATCAGATCGGCGCTAGATACGTCCTTACGCCCGTGATTATGGAGAGATTTCGCGAGGTTTGCGAGAGATTTGGCTGCCCCGTAAACGCCGTTTTTAAGGACGGTCAAATTTTTATCGCCGTGGAGACTCGGCGCGACGACTTTGAGCCGCAGCTTGGCAAATCGCTAACGGACGAAGCGACTTTGGCTGCTTACGAAAGCGAGATAGAAAGCTTTACGCAGATAGTAAAAGAGCTAAATTTAAACCGCAAAATTTGGTAGCGCGGCAACGCGGCAAGCGGCGCGCAAACGAAAACGAAAGGGAAAAATGTTTGAACTAAATAACGAACAAAGGGCGTATTTCGGGCTTGATGCAGTGCAACAGAGCTGGGAGCGGGTAGAGTTTGCCGGGGATAGATTTAGACCCGCTAGCGTGCTGTATTTTGAGGGCGACGTCATCAAAAAGCACGTGGTTTCCACGGACGATCTTTATGCGGAATACGGCTACGACGAGGCGACTAAGGGGCGCGAGATACTGCTACCTAAAACCGCAAAAGGCAAGGAGACGAAACTAACGCCCGCAAATTTTGAAAAGCGCACGCCTCTTGGAGTCTATCTGTACGCTAATAAATACAGCCTGCGAATCGCTAGCTTTGCCTCGCAGACCACGTTTTACGACAGCGTATGGGAGAGCGGGCACGGGCGCGAGATGGATTTTAGAAGCGAGATAGAGCGCTTTATCGCGCAGTCAGACTCGGATCACGCGCGCAAGATCGAGGAGTTTAAGAAAGCCGGTCGTAAAAATATCAAATTTAAAAGCGGAGATTTTTTCCGATTTAAGCTTGACCGCAACCGCTACGGCTTTGGCAGGGTGATTTTAGACGGACATAAACTGCGAAAAAGCGGCCTTTTGCCGGAAGGCCACGAGATGCTAGGGTTTATGGGAAAACCCGTTTTCGTCGAGCTTTTTGCGTATGCGTCGCATGGCGAAGCAAGCGTGGGCGAGCTGATGTCGCGCCCTAGGCTGCCTATGGACGTGATGTTTGACAACGCATTTTTTTACGGCGAATTTGAAATTTTCGCGCATGAAAAGGTTGATGCCTCGCAGCTTGATTTTCCGATGAGTTTTCACGTTAGCCCCGCGCGGACGTATTTGCAGTGGGGATTTATAGAGATCTGCTCAGGCGAGCAAAGCGTGATGAAGGCCGCCTCGCGCGAGCTAAAAGAGCTGATAGAGGAAAATAATTTGAAATTTAACTGCATCGGTTTTAGCCCGCGATACGCGCAGTTTGAGATCGCCGAAATTTTACGCGGCGAGGAGCTTGCCTACCAAACAAATGACCTAAGAGGCCCCGAAATCCTCTGGGCGAGGCAGGAGCTGATGCGCATTTTCGGACTTGATCCTGCTAAAAGCTACTTTGAGAATGCGCAAAGGCTAGGCGTTAAGACGGTTTTGGAGTTGTGAAATTTGCACGGCGAAGTTAAATCGGACTAAATTTAGCCGCCGAATTTGTAAATTTTAGCGCTATACGAGCTAAAATCGCACTCGTTTACAAAGCCTCGGCGCGAGAATTTACCCTAAAATTTTAAAATTTCGTCGTAGCACAGATGAAACTCGCAGCCGCGAGCGGAGATTTTTCTATCTGCATGAAAGTGCCCGAAGTACCATTTCTCGGGCTTTGCAAGCTCAAAAATCCGCTCTAACATATCCGTAGTCGGATCGTAAATCGCTCCGCCGCCTAAAAACAGATCGCTAAGCGCGGACATCAAAAAAGTAGGCGCCGTGTGGCTTAGCACCGCGTCTATCTTGCCGCCCGCGCTCTTAAAACGAGCTAGATTGCTAAGCGCGAAATTTAGCTCGCTCTGGCTTGGGATTTCGGCGTCCCAGTAGCTTACGTTTAGCCTGCGCCAAGCTCTATCGATGCTAAACGCCCCGCCGAAAGCTAGAAAATTTCGTCCGTCTATCTCGTAAATTTCGCCGCGCCTAAGCCAAAATAAATTCTCCCCTCCGACGCCTACTTTGCCGCCGAATTTTTCCTCGGTCGGTAGGCCGTAGAGCAGGTCGAAATTTTCGTGGTTGCCGTCGATAAAAAGCAGCGTATACGGCAGTCTGCCCAGCCGCTCTCTAACGAGCCGCTCGTTTGGCGTATCGCTAAACAACAGACCAAAATCCCCAAGCACGATCACGTAGTCCTCGCGCGTAAAATTTCGGCTCAAAAAGGCCTTGTTCGTGATTTTGTGAAGCTCCGCGCTCCCGTGCGTATCGCCGCAAAGGTATATCATTTTTTCTCTTTTTGATTTAAATTTTAGCGTGATTTTAGCTAAACTTGAGCGAAATTTAGCTTTGCGGTAGATGAGGTTAAAAAAATCGCCGTCTTGTTTGCTGCAAATCCTGCGTAATCGTTTGCATCTTTGTTGTGCGGTCTTTGCAGGCGCGCTAAATTTAGCAAATGCAAGCCGCGTTTAATAAACTTGGCGCAACCGTCGGACGGTTTGGAGCTTCTGCGCGCTTGTAGCGTTTTGCCTAATTTGAGCGGCTAAGTCGTTAAATTTAAGAGCGACTCGCAAAAAAGCGGTAGCCTGTTCGTAAAATCAAAATCTAGCTTAGCATTTGCGTTATTTTATAATTTTGTCGCAAAATTTAGCCGTTTTATCCAAATTTAGCGCGCCTTTAGCGTGTCTGAAGCTACGGCGTTTGCAACTCTGCTTTCTTTGATGCTTAGCGCGTTGCAACCTAAGATAAAGCTTAAGTCTTTGCGGTATTTACGGTGAGCAATTTTGCGTCGCTTTCATTATAGTTTCGGCGCCGTTTTTTGAGCTTTTTGGATTTACTAGCCAAATTTTGGCTTGATTTAGCGTAAATTCGGCTCGTGCGGCAAATTTTTGCTAGCGCGCGGCGGCTTTATATATTCCTAAATTTTTACACGGCGCAAGCATGGAGGCGGCCTAGCTTTTAGCGGACTTAGCCGGGCCGCCGGTTTGCTTTTTATCGTAAGGTTTGTGGAGTTAGGGCGCAGATGCTTTAGCGCCTAGAGGCTCTCATCCGTCTTCTAGGCGCCCCTAGATCTAAAAGACGGATTTTAGCCGGCGCAAATTTATACTTTTTGCGCTATTTTTCGCAGTCTTTTGCGGTTAGCTCTATTTTGCTAAAAAGCGCGCCGCTTGGTAAACGGTAATTCATCACGATACTTTTTGCTTTTTGTAGTAGCATAAGGGTATTTTTATCAGAGCAGAATTCTTCCGTCAAAAGCTCTTTCATGCTAGACGCAAATTCTTTTTCATATTCGTCCGAGATGGTTTCCCAGTCTATGTTTTGCGAGTTTTTAAAGACGTATTCGTAGGCGATTACCTCGTCTTTGCAGCTTACTTCGGTAGCTTTTATATTTTCATCTTCCATTTGATTTAGCGCTGATTTGCCGCCGATGACGGCTAGTCTTAGATACGGGCTACACTCGGCTCCGGCTAGAGCTAGAGCCAGCGCGCAAACGAGACAAACTTTTCTCATCTTTTGGGCGTTACTAGCATATTGACGTAGCGGCCTTCTAGCAGCGGCTCTTTATCGCGGTCGGAGACGTCTTTTACCATCTCCCAGACTTTTTGTAGCATCGCAACGCCGGCTTCGGGATTGCTCATCTCTCGGCCTTTTAGAAATACGCGAAATTTGACGTGTTTGCCGTCCTCTAGAAACTCAAGAGCATGCTTGACTTTATAGTTGATGTCGTTTTGAGCGATTTTGACGGAGAGCTTGATCTCTTTTACTTCGATCGTTTTTTGCTTTTTCTTGGCCTCTTTTTGCTTTTTTTCCTGCTGGTAGCGGAATTTGCCGTAGTCCATTATCTTGCAAACGGGCGGTTTAGCATCAGGCGCGATTAGCACCAGATCAAGCCCCATTTTCTCGGCGATTTTCAAGGCCTCTACTCTTGGGATGACGCCGTATGCGGTGCCGTCGTCCCCCACGCATCTTACTTCGCTCGCTCTGATATCTTCATTGAGCAACACTTCGTTTTCTTTAGCCAATTAGTTTTTTCCTTTAAGTTGAAATTTGTTGATTATATCCAAAAATATTGTGTTTTTATTGTATTTTTCGTAGAAATTTATTGCGCCGTGACAATTTTTGCAGATTTTGGTAAAAGCCAGGCTTAGCATAAAGCCGCGCCTAGCTCAAATTTAGCGGATTTTCGCCGGGATTTCAAAAACTTACCTCGGCGAGTTTTGATTTTAGCAGCCCTACAAATTCGTCCAGCTTCATATCTTTTTGCTCCCTAGTCGTGCGGTCGCGCAGGGCGATGGCGCTATTTGCCACTTCGTTGTCGCCCAGTACCGCGATCATAGGCACGCGCTGTTTTTCTGCGGTGCGGATGCGTTTGTTTAGGCTCTCGTTCTTGCTCGCGATTTCGCTATCTACGCCGATTTTGCGAAGCTCTTTGGTGACTGTTTTAGCGTAGTCTAGGTGCGCGTCGCTAATCGGCACGATGACTACTTGCGTCGGAGCGACGAAAAACGGTAGCTCGCCGCCCGTGTGCTCGATCAAAATACCGATAAATCGCTCAAAGCTTCCCAGTAGCGCGCGGTGCAGCATTACGGGGCGCTGGCGTTCGTTATTTGCGTCGATGTAGCCCAGATCAAAGCGCTCGGGCAGGTTAAAATCGACCTGGATCGTGCCGCACTGCCACTTTCGTTTTAGCGCGTCGGTGATTTTTATGTCGATTTTTGGACCGTAGAATGCGCCGCCGCCCTCGTCGATGCCGTATTTAAAGCCGTTTTCGTCAAGCGCTTCTTTTAGCGCTTTGGTCGCAGTTTCCCAAATTTCGTTCCCGCCGATCGCTTTGGCTGGTTTGGTCGAAATCTCCATTTCGTAGTGGAAGCCGAAATTTTCCATTATTTTGCCGGCAAATTTTAAAATTTCTAGGATATTTTCTTTGATTTGGCTTGGCATACAAAAGATGTGCGAGTCGTCCTGGGCAAATTCGCGCACCCTGAAAAGTCCGTGCAAAACGCCGCTTTTTTCGTGGCGATGCACGACGCCGTATTCGAAAAATTTAAGCGGCAAATCGCGGTACGAGCGGATGTCGCTTTGATAGACCTTGATGTGACCGACGCAGTTCATCGGCTTTATGCCGTATTCTGCCTCGTCGATCGTCGTAAAGTACATATTTTCTTTATAGTTTGCGTAGTGACCGCTCTTTTTCCACACGTCGGCTTTTAGAAGCTCAGGGCCTCTAACCGGCTCGTAGCCGCGGTCGCGGTGGGCTTTGTATAAAATTTGCTCTAACTTCGAGCGCAAGCGCCCGCCGTTTGGCAACCAGATCGGTAGGCCGCCGCCGACCTCTTCGTCGAAGGTAAACAGCTTCATTTCGACGCCAAGCTTTCTGTGGTCGCGTTTTTTGGCCTCTTCGATGATGCGGATGTGCTCTTTTAGGCTCTCTTTATCGGCAAATGCCGTGCCGTAGATACGGTTTATCATCTCGCGCGTTTCGTCGCCGCCAAGATACGCTCCGGCTACGCGGGTTAGTTTAAAAAATCTTAAAAATTTGGTATTTGGCAAGTGCGGTCCGCGGCACAAATCCTCGAAATTTCCTTGCTTGTAGCTGCTAACTTCGCCCTCTGGGATGCGTTTTAGCACCTCTTGTTTTAGCTCGTCGTCTTTAAATTTATCGCTCATCGCGGTTTTGGTCGAGCAGGTTTTGACGATGTCAAGCTTGGCTTCAGCTAGCTCTTTCATCTTAACTTCTATCACCTCTAGATCCTCGTCGCTAAGCTTGCTATTGGCATCATCAACCTTAAAATCATAATAAAATCCGTCCTCGACGTTTGGTCCGACGAAAAATTTAGCCTGCGGATAAAGCTCTTTGATCGCCTGCGCCATGAGGTGCGCACAGGAGTGCCTGATGACGTTTAGCGCGTCGGGGGAGTTGTCAAAATAAATCGGCTCTGCGGCGTTTTCTCGCCCGTTGATACTCTGAGTATCGACTATGTTTCCATCCAGTTTGTATGCGATGATATCGCTCATTTTGCGTCCTTTTTATCGAAACATCTTTCTTACGCTGAAAGAATTGGGCTTGATTTTAGCTAAAATGTTTTTAAGCTTTACTTAATGTTTTATTTGATTTGGGTTTAAACGGCGATCAAATTTGGCTTTTGAATATATCAAAATATATTGACTATATCATAAATCTTGTCAAGTCGATAATATTTTCAATATAATTTATTATATTTTAAGAAAACTAACGATAATATTTCATCGAATGAATCATGCATCTATCTCGTCTTTGCATTGTTTTGATTCATTTTTCTCCCAAATTGCGCAAAGGAGTGGTTGCCTTTGCGCTTTAATCATGAAATTTTACTTCAAAATAAAACATAATATACTTTTGGCTTTGGTAGGTAAATTTGACGAAAATTTAGCATTTGGGTTTACGTCGCAAAAGATAAAGCGAAATTTAAAAATTTGAATCAAAAAGAAGCGAAATGGTGGCCCCGAATGGACTCGAACCATCGACCACTACCATGTCAAGGTAGTGCTCTACCAACTGAGCTACGGGACCGAACTGCGAATAAATTAAAAATGCGAATTTATCTAAAATTACATTGAAGTTTGCTTAAATTTTAGATTTTGAGGTTTTGAAATGAAATTCGGCTAAAAAATTCCTTTTAAAATTTAAGGTAAATAGATATAAGTTACATAAAAATTATATTTTAAATAAAAATAATCAAAAAAATTAAAATAATTTTCGTAAGAAAATTAGGAAAAATCATAAAATGTTTCAAATTTTCCCTAAATTTAGGGATTTGTGAAATAGAACAAATTTTTAATAAAACTCATAGTAAACTCACGATATTATAACTATAATGCTATTACGATATTTCATCCAAAGGAGGACGTATGCAAGAGCAAATGTCAAGGCGCGATTTGTTAAAGCTAGGCATGGCGGGCGCGGGCGCGCTCGCACTCGGCGCGGTAAATGCGCAAGCAAGCGCGGTGGACGCAAAGGACGTTAAATTTGACGAGGAGTGGGATGTAATCATCATCGGCAGCGGTTTTGCAGGGCTTGCGGCGGGCTTAAAAGCGGCGCAAAAAGGCAATAAGGTCTTAATCCTGGAAAAAATGGGCCGTATCGGCGGCAACTCCGTCATCAACGGCGGCGGTATGAGCGTGCCGATGAACCCCGTGCAGGAAAAAACGGGCATCAAAGACAGCAAAGAGTTGTTTATCGCCGACTGCTTAAAGGCGGGACTCGGTATCAATCACACCGAGCTTTTGGAGACGTTAGCCGATCGCGGCTTGGACGCGTTTAAATTCCTCGTAGATAACGGCGTGCAGTTTAAGATGGATCACTGCGCGCACTTCGGCGGACACAGCGTCGCTCGCTCGATGCTAACTACAAACGATAGCGGCTCGGGCTACATCCAGCCGATGCTTGAAAAATTCGAAGCACTAAAAGATAAGGGCTGCGAGCTTCGACGTCGCGCCAAATTTGACGACTTCGTGCTAGACGACAGCGGCCGAGTCGTGGGCGTAACGATCAGAGAAGAGTATAGATTCGACGATAAGCTTTACAGCGACGATCTTGAAAACACGAGCGGCACGAAAAAGACGCTAAAAGCGAACAAGGGCGTCGTTTTAGCAGCCGGCGGATTTTGCCGCGATAAAATTTTCCGCAAGCTGCAAGACCCGCGCATCCCAGATGACGTCGATAGCACGAACCACCCGGGAGCGACCGCGGGCGCGCTGCTAAAAGCATTTGAGATTGGCGCGTATCCGGTGCAAGTAGACTGGATCCAGTTTGGTCCGTGGGCGAGTCCGGATGAAAAGGGCTTTGGCACCGCTCCGATTTTGACGCAGCAAGGCACCTTTAAATACGGTATCGCCGTGGACGTTCGCACGGGCAAGCGTTTTATGAACGAGCTAGCCGACCGCAAGACCCGCGCGGACGCGGAGTTTAAAATTTTACGCGAGGATCCAAAAGCCTATCCGATAACGTTTGCAGATACCAAAACGGCGTTTAAAGACCTAAGCGAAGAGGTCGTGCAAAAGGGTATGGCAAGCGGCAAATTAGTCGGCGAATGCGCTACGCTGGATGATATCGCTAAAAAATACGGAGTGCCTGCGGACGCACTTAAAGAAAGCGTCAAAAAATACAACGAAGGCGTCAAAGCCAAAAAAGACGAATTCGGCAAACAAGAAAGCGCGCTAAGCGAGATCAACGAAGCAGGACCGTTCTACGTCATCCGCCTATCGCCAAAGCCTCACCACACGATGGGCGGCCTAAAAATCAATACCAAAGCCGAGGTCATCTCAAGCAAGACGAATAAACCGATCCCAGGCCTCTTTGCCGCAGGCGAGATCACGGGCGGTACGCATGGCGCGAGCAGGTTAGGCACGGTTGCGATAACCGACTGCATAGTTTTCGGAATGATAGCCGGAGAAAATATCTAAATTTGATAAAACGAAGTTCTCGCGAGTTTATGCTTCGTTGGTTCTAAATTTTATCGCTAGATGAACTAAATGTTCTATCTGCGCTCTAAAATCTAGATCCGCCTCGCCTAAAGCTCGCGATAATTCGTTTTAATTTCGTATCGCAGGTCAAATTTGGCTTGCGATATTTGATTAAATTTGACGGCAAATTTATAAAATTCACTTCCCAAACTGCGACGCTTTGCCTGCAAGGCAAAGCAGTGTCGCCACCTTAAAAGCGTCATAGGGGGAGGGGGATTAAAGGGGGTGGGGAGCGACTTCGCAATTTAAGCCCCCACCCCCTTTACAACAAAGTAAAAAACAACCGTTTGAGGTTGTTTTTTACTCAAAGAGTTAAATTTAAAAACCAAATTTGCCCCTCAAATTTAAAGGTAAAAGAGTATATCTCTTTAACTCCTCACAGAAAGGAATTCGCATGAAACATAAAGCATTTCTCGCCTTGTGCGCATCTATGCTACTATGCTCTTTTGCATTTAGCGCAGAAGCCCCAAGCGCAAAGATAACGTCTTTAGCCGATCTTAACGTCACCGATGAACTGCGAGCCAAACACCCTTTAAAGCCTCATCACGAAAAGCTAAGCTTCACCTGTC
>CAUSIL010000050.1:0-10648 GCA_963531395.1 uncultured Campylobacter sp. | reverse complement strand
CGGTAAAACGGCATCTTTTATAAATCTCAAATTTAGCAAAATCCACCTCGATCGTACCGTTTGTTTCAAAATGCACCTCGTAGCCCTCGCTAGTCGCAAAATTTAAAAAATCAAGCAAAATTTGGTTTTTGTGATGTAGTAGCGGTTCGCCGCCGGTGATTACGACGATGGGTTTTTGGCGTAAATTTGCGCTCAAGCTTTGCGTTATTTTTATGAGTTCGTCCGCGCGCAAGATTTTTTGATACGAAAAATGTCCCGTAAAAACCGCGCGTATCGTGTCGCAGCCAACTAGCGTCTCGCCGGTTTTGGGCGAGACGGCGCGCACTCCAAAGCCCGCGCAGTTTAGATTGCAGCCCGCAAAGCGCAAGAAAATCGCCAAACGGCCGCTACTTGCGCCTTCGCCTTGAATGCTTAGGAAACTCTCGACTAGGTTTAAACTCAAATTTCGCCTTTTAATTTTAGTCGATTATAGCAAAATTTGAAGGGTAGTTTTATGGAGTTAGGCGGATTTTACGTCAAATTTGAGCGGGTTTTGCTAAAAAAACGGCGGTAAATTTACGGATAAAAACGTAAAAATAAAGCGCGGTTAAATTTGGTAAAAAGTAGGCCAAATCCTCGTCAAATTTGACGTAAATTTAGTTCTGATTTCAGCCGCCCGTTTGATAAAAGGCGCGGCTTGAGGTCTCGTTTTGAGCGCCGATCGCCCATTTGTTTTCTTTGGGTTTATTTTGCAGCACGTGGCGCAATATCTCGCTAGCGCCCGCGATATCGCCCTTTCTTACGGCATCTTTTATGCTCATCGCATCTTCGAAGTATAGGCACGGGATGAGATGCCCCTCGGCCGTGAGGCGTATGCGGTTGCAGCTCTCGCAAAAGTCGTGTTTGTGCGGGTCGATGACGCCAAAAGTATAGCCGTCCTCTAGCTTGTAGATGCTGGCTGGCCCCGTCGGGATCTTTTCGGCTGCTTCGAAGCGATATTTTTTCGCGATGACGTCTAAAATTTCAGCCGATTTCATGCCTTTTAGTTCATCGTTTGCGTGGATGTTTTCCATATATTCGATAAAGCGAATCTGACAACCCATAGAGCGCGCAAACTCTAGCAAAGAGACGATCTCGTCGTCGTTTACGCCTCTTAGCGCTACGGTGTTTAGCTTGACTTTTAGTCCGGCTTCAAGCGCCGCGTCAAGGCCTGCTAAAACCTCGTGCAGGACGCTTTTTTGCGCGAGAAATTTAGCCTTTTCGGTTTTTAAGCTATCAAGCGACATATTTATGCGCTTTAAGCCCGCGTTTTTGAGGGCTTTTGCGTAGTGTTTGAGCATAAAGCCGTTTGTCGTGATAGCTAGATCGACATCGGGGCTGTGCTCGTTTATCATCGCGATAAATTTGTCTAAGTCCTTGCGAAGTAGCGGTTCGCCGCCCGTGATACGGATCTTTTTTACGCCTTCGTCTAGGCAGACTTTGACAAATAAAAACAGCTCCTCAAAGCTTAGTAAATTTTCCTTCGGCTCCCAACTAAACGGAGTTTTAGGCATACAGTATTTGCATCTAAAGTTACATCTTTGCGTGACAGAAATACGCAGATAATCAACAGTTCTTCCGTGCCCGTCTATTAACATTTTTCGCCCTTAATTTTATCAAATAGGCAGACTTTGACAAATAAAAACAGCTCCTCAAAGCTTAGTAAATTTTCCTTCGGCTCCCAACTAAACGGAGTTTTAGGCATACAGTATTTGCATCTAAAGTTACATCTTTGCGTGACAGAAATACGCAGATAATCAACAGTTCTTCCGTGCCCGTCTATTAACATTTTTCGCCCTTAATTTTATCAAAAAGATTTATTTTTGATTTGGTTAAAGGGCATTATAGGAAGTTAAGCTTTAAAATTTTTTAAAACTTGCGTATGAAAATAATGTTATTTTTTTATATTTCGCTCCTAGGTTTTAATGCTATATCAGCTCCCGCAGTTTTAGCGTCAGCTCGACTTTGCCCACGCCCACGCACAGCTCTTTTGCGATGCTTTCGACGCTTTTGCCTTCGCTATACATCTGCACTATGCGCTTTTCGTCGTCCTCGCCGTTTGGAGCGGAGATTTTGCTGATGCTTTTTGTGCGCTCCTCAAGCGTAAAAAGCCTATCTTGCTGTTGGCTTTGGAAGCTATCTATCGAGCTTTCGATGCTTTGGAGCGTGTTTATTATCGGAGTTATTTTTTGATTTATTTTTTCGTTTAGATGCTGTTCGAGACTGCTTTCTAGCTGCGTCGCGTCAAATTCGGCCGGCTCGCTTCGGTCTAAATTTGCGACCTGTTTTTTTACGGCGTGAAGCTCTTGGATGAGTCCTTCTATAGCTTTTTCATACCTTGAAAATTTTCTGGAAACCTCAAGGTCTTTTACGAAAACAAGTACGAAAAGTACCGTCAAAATCAGCCCGAATATCGCAAAAATCATCAAATCGCTATTCATCTTTTATCTCCTTTAGTTCTCTTATCATTGCCCGCTCTCTGGCCGTTACGTAGCCGTTGTAGTCGCTCTCGTCGCTCTCGTTTATGCGCGTGATTTTGGCGGTTTTTTCATCTAGCGCTTCAAAAAATATCGCCACGTCTCTCTTCGGAAAAATAGGCATAAAAATGCGTCCGTAGTACCTGGCGCCTTCTTTAAATTTAGCCTCTTTTATCCTAAAATTTTCAAAATTTATCCCGTCCAGTACGCTAGATTGCGCAAGCTCGAGCTTTACGAATTTTTCATTTTTTATGTAGGCGTTTAGCTCGTCGAATTTACGGTGAAGCTCGACTAACAGCGTCAGTATCACCTGATCGCTTTCCTTCGTGTCGCCCTTTGCTTTGGCGCGCTTTATCCACGCTCCTAGCGGATCGTCCTCGTTGCCGCTTAGCTTGTCAAATTCGCGCAAAAACTCGTTTTTGCGATCGCCCGCTTCCTCAAAAACTATGTCTAAATTTGCCGGAACCAGTCTCATAAGCTAGCCCAAACGAAAACGAAAAAAAGTATGCCAAGATAGCCGTTTAGCGTGAAAAACGCGCGGTCGATCTTGCTAAAATCCCGCCTGACGATGCGGTGCTCGGCCGCCAGGATGCCTCCGCAAAGCAAAATACCCACAGACGCGGCCGTACCAAGCCATCCAGCCCACGCAAAAAGTAGCCAAAAGATCACGGCCGTAGCGTGAAAGATCGCCGAGATAAACATCGTAGCCTTTTCGCCGTAAACGCTAGGTATGCTAAAAAGCCCGTGCTCGCGGTCAAATTCGATATCCTGAAGCGAATAAAGCAGGTCAAATCCCGCCACCCAAAACATCACGCCAAGGCAGAGCAGCACGCTAAAAAGCGGTATCTCGCCCGTAACGGCGACGGCTCCGGCGATGGGCGCAAGGCCAAGCGAGAGGCCAAGGACTAGGTGCGCCAGCTCGCTAAAGCGCTTAAAAAGCGAATATCCGCCAAGCACCGCTAGGATCGGAAAGCTCAGCCAAAACGCAAGCTCGTTTACGAGATAGGCGACAAGCACGAATATGACGGCGTTTGCCGCGATAAAAATTTGCAAATTCGTCCTGCCGATACGCCCGTCCACGCTCGGTCGATTTGCCGTGCGCGGGTTTAGTTTGTCGATGTCCTCGTCCTTGTAGCGGTTAAAGGCCATCGCGAAATTTCGCGCCGAAACCGCGCAAAGAACGCCCAAAATAAGCAACTTCCAACCAAACCAAGCCGTGCCGTTTACCTGCGCGCTTGCCGTTATCATCGCGGTAAATATAAAAGGTAGCGCGAAAATAGAGTGCTTAAAAACGATCAGTTCGTTAATGTCTTTTAAAATATTTATAAATTTTTGCATAATCTTCCTGAAATTTTTGCTTTATTTTATCTTATAAAAGCGTAAATTGTGATAAAATTTGAGCAGATTTACGAATTTTAAGGCATTTTTATGAAAGAACTCGCCATCATCGGCACCACCGCTAGCGGAAAAACGGCGCTCGCGCTAAAGCTAGCAAGCGAATTTAACGGAGCGATTTTGAGTCTTGATTCGCTTTGCGTTTATAAATTTATCGATATCGCAAGCGCTAAGCCGACTGCGGACGAGCTAGCTTTGGTGCCGCATTTTGGGGTAAATTTGCTCATGCCCGATGAGCATTTTGACGTCGGGATGTTTTTTGAGATTTATAAAACGGCTCGCGAATTTGCGCAAAAAAACGGTAAAAATTTATTTATAACCGGCGGCAGCGGATTTTATCTAAAGGCCTTGCTGTCGGGTCTCACGCCTAAATTTGAACGCGTAGAAAGCGGCCTATCAAACGCTCAAATTTACGAGCTCGTTTTAAGTCTGGATCCGGAGTTTGCCGCCAAATTTAGCGCAAATGACACCTACCGCTTGCAAAAGTGGTTTGACATCTACTCGTTTTTGCGCTCTAGCGGGCGAAATGACGCCGTGAGCGCGTATCTGCGCGAAAATACCCTAGCTCCCGTCGCGTCAAATTTGGCGATTTTCGAGCTTAGCTGGGATAGGGGCGAGCTTAGGGAACGTATCAAAGAGCGCACTAGAGCGATGTTTGAGCAGGGCTTGCTGGACGAAGCGCGGGAGCTGTTTGCTCGGTATCTGCAGCGACCAAAGCCGCTAAACTCGGTCGGTCTAAAAGAGTGCGGCGAGTTTTTGCGAGGCGAGATCAAAACCGAGGCTGAGCTGGAGGAGCACATCTGCACGCATACGGCGCAGCTGGCCAAGCGTCAGCGGACGTTTAATAGATCGCAGTTTGAGAGTAAATTTAGCGGTTCGGTCAAAGAGTGTGAAGTAAAAATAATAGAATTTTTGAGTGATTGATTTTGATTTGCGGCTTGTCTCTTGCGCGCTTTTAAATGATTTCGTAAATTTCGCCCTGCGACAGACTACATGTCTAGTCTTGGGACGAAATTTACTTCAAAACATTTAAAATCATCGCAAGATACTTCGCCTTATCGTTTTACGCTCAAATTTGAAGTCAAATTTGTAAATTTGAGTCGCCGAGACTCGCACCTTGAAAATATCAAAATTTGAAAAACTTACTTTCTGTAAAACTGAATTTTTGGGAGAGGAAGGGGGTTCTACTTACGAAGCGTCGCCCCTTCCTCTCCCAAGCCCTCTCTAACCCCACTGCACGTTCAAGGGGTGCGAATGCGCTATCGCACCGCACATTTTTAAATTTAAGCCGCTAGCTTTAATAAAATTTGCAGTTAAATTTAGTAAAATCGGCAAAAATTATTCAAGACAAAATAGGCGTAGTTTAAATAAATTTTTCTTGCCCGCAAAGGAGCGGACCGGTCGTCCGTGACTGCGGTGGGTATAGAAAAATTTATTCTAAAATCCGTCGTTTATGGGGAATTATAATGTTAGTTCATATTTGCTGCTCGGTCGACAGCCACTATTTTCTGCAGCGCCTACGCGCCGACCGTCCGCGCGAGCGTCTCATCGGCTATTTCTACGATCCCAACATCCATCCGTACAGCGAGTTTTTGATGAGGTTTCGCGACGTAAAAAGAAGCTGCGAAAAGCTAGGTATCGAGCTCATCTGCGGTGAGTACGAATACGAGGCGTGGCTTGCGGGCGCAAAGGGGCTTGAAAACGAGCCCGAAAAGGGCAAGCGCTGTGCGTATTGCTTTGATTTTCGCGTGGGAAATTCGGCCAAAAAGGCGCTTGAGCTAGGCGAAAAATCTATCACCACGACGCTACTAATGAGTCCGAAAAAGGACTTTTCGCAGCTAAAAAGCGCGCTAGATAAAGCAGCCGGCGAATACGGCCTCGAAACCTTTGCCGTGGACTACCGCGCGGGCGGCGGCACGAACGCGCAGTTTGAGCTCGCTAAAAAAGATAAACTCTATCATCAAAACTACTGCGGCTGTATTTTCGGGCTTAGTAAGCAGCGCGAGGCGCAAAAACTGCCGCTTAGCGAGCTTATGTGCGAGATTAGCGGGCGCGTGATGCCGGGCGGCATCGAGGAGCGCCTGGAGCTTTATGAAAAGGTGCGAGAGTGCGAGGCTGCGGGTGCGCCGTTTCATCTATCGCGCAAGTATTTTCTAAACTACCGATTGTTGCGTGCCTACGTCAAATTTGGTGGCGGCGTAGTGCCGTCGTATTTTTTGCTCTATTCGCATTTTAGACGCGAAAACGTCAAATTTAGCGTGAGCGAGGCCGCTCAAATTTGCGACGAGCTGCGAGACGGCGTGACGCTACTAAATTTAGCCAAATTTAACGAGCTCTCGGGCGAAAAATTCGCTAGCGTAAACGAGCTTTACCGCCGCCCTATCGCGGTACCTCGCGAGCTGGAAATCCGCCGCGAGCTGTGCGGAGAATTTAGCCAAAATCCTATAATCGTGCTGGATGAAATTCGCGCAGGCAGATACGAAATCTACGCTAAAGACGAGCTTTATAATGATAGCCGCGAGGTTTTGGTAGCGCAAATTTGAGCTAAATTTAACGCGCTCGAGATAAAAGGCGGGCGCGAAAATCTAGCCGCTAAATTTTGCCCCGACCAAATCAATAATCTTTTTCTTAGCAAAATTTGGCTAAAATCGGCTTTAAATTTTACTCACAAGGTTTAAAGTGATCGACATCGTTGAAATCCAAAAAATACTCCCGCACAGATATCCGTTTCTGCTCATCGACCGAGTAACCGAGCTAGAACCCGCTAAACACATCGTCGCGTATAAAAACGTAACGATCGGCGAGCCCGTGTTTCAGGGGCACTTCCCGGGTCACCCGATATATCCGGGCGTGATGATCATCGAGGGCATGGCGCAGGCCGGCGGCGTGCTCGCGTTTAAGAGCATGAGCGACGAGCATCAAGCGGGCATCGAAAATAAAGTCGTTTATTTTATGAGCATCGACGGAGCGAAATTTCGCCATCCGATACGCCCAGGCGATAGGCTCGAGTACCGCCTAGAAGTGCTAAAACACAAAGGTAATATCTGGGTGCTAAAAGGCGAAGCCTACGTAGACGGCACGCTAGCGTGCGAGGCCGAGCTAAAAGCTATGATCGTAGATAAATAAGCGAGCTAAAATGAGAAATATCCATCCGCAAGCCGTCGTCGAGGACGGCGCGAAGATCGGCGAGGACGTAACGATCGAGGCCTATGCCTACGTCAGCAAAGACGCCGTGCTAGGCGACGGCGTACTCGTAAAGCAAGGCGCTAGGATCGTAGGCGACACACATATCGGCGAGAACGGTAAAATTTACAGCTACGCTATCGTGGGCGATATCCCGCAGGACGTGAGCTACCGCGCCGAGGAAAACACGGGCGTTCGCATCGGTAAAAACGCGACGATCCGCGAGTTTTGCACGATAAACTCGGGCACGCACAAAGGCGACGGGATCACGCGTATCGGCGATAACGCGTTTATCATGGCCTACTGCCACGTCGCGCACGACTGCGTCGTCGGAAATAACGTCATCCTGGCAAACAACGCGACTTTGGCCGGTCACGTGGAGCTAGGCGACTACAGCGTCGTGGGCGGTATGACGCCGATACATCAGTTCGTGAGAGTCGGCGAGAGCTGCATGATCGCGGGCGCTAGCGCGCTATCTCAGGACGTCGTGCCGTTTTGTCTGGCCGAAGGCAACCGAGCCTACATCAGAAGCTTAAATTTGGTCGGTATCAGACGAAGATTCGATAAAGAGACGGTCGAAGAGATAAACAGGGCGTATAAATTTTTATTTAGAAAAAGTGGGGATCTAAAGGCTGCGGCTAGCGAGCTTTTAGAGAGCGTAGCTAACGAACAGGTGCGAAAAATGTGCGAATTTATCCTAAGCACTAAGCGCGGTATCCCATTAGCAAAAGGAAGAGAATAATGGCGAGAAAATGTAATTTTTGCGGCGAGACGGAGTCAAACGATAGACGCCTTTTTGCGGATTTGGACAATAAGGCTTTCATCTGCGAATACTGCGTAAATGCCGCTTATAATATGATTTGCGGCGATACGAGCCTGCAAGAATCAAGTTCTGAAAACAAAACCGACAAAGACTATACGAATTTAACTCCAAAGGAGCTAAAAGCGGTGCTGGATAATTACGTCATCGGTCAAGATAAAGCCAAAAAGGTCTTTAGCGTCGGCGTTTATAACCACTACAAAAGAATTTTTAGAAAAGGCGAGATAGAAGACGACACCGAGATATCAAAATCAAATATCTTGCTTGTGGGACCTACGGGTAGCGGCAAGACGCTAATGGCGCAGACGCTGGCTAAATTTCTAGACGTGCCTATCGCCATCTGCGACGCTACGAGCCTAACTGAGGCCGGCTACGTCGGCGAAGACGTGGAAAATATCCTAACTCGTCTTTTGCAGGCCGCAGACGGCGACGTAAAGCGCGCCGAGCAGGGCATAGTTTTCGTCGACGAGATAGATAAAATCGCCAGGATGAGCGAAAATCGCTCGATCACGCGCGACGTGAGCGGCGAGGGCGTACAGCAGGCGCTTTTAAAAATCATTGAGGGTAGCCTCGTAAATATCCCCCCAAAAGGCGGCAGAAAGCACCCTAATCAGGAATTTATCCAGATAGATACCTCAAATATCCTCTTTGTCTGCGGGGGCGCGTTTGACGGACTAGCCGATATCATAGAGCGCAGGATCGGTAAAAACGTGCTGGGTTTCGGTCAAGATAAACGCTCAAAAGACGATAGGGAAAATTTACTAGACGCGCTTGAGAGCGACGATTTGGTGCATTTTGGACTAATCCCCGAGCTAATCGGCAGACTTCATGTGGTTGCTACGCTAAATAAAATCACGCAGGACGATATGGTGCGAATTTTAACCGAGCCTAAAAACGCGATACTAAAGCAATACCAAAAGCTTTTCGCGATAGATAGGGCAAATTTGAAATTTGACGACGAAGCTTTAAAAGAGGTTGCAAAACTAGCCATCGAGCGAAAAACGGGAGCTAGGGGACTGCGAAGCATAATGGAAGAGGTGATGACCGACATAATGTATGAACTACCGGAGCTTGCGGGCTACGACGTAGTAATCACTAAAGAGGTCGTAAACGGCAAAGAAAAGCCGATTTTCGTAAAAAACAATAAAATAAGCGCATAAGGATACAGATGATTTTAGACCAGTTAATAGGATTTTTTTCAAGCGATATGGGTATCGACCTAGGTACGGCAAATACGCTAGTTTTGGTAAAAGATAAAGGCATCATCATAAACGAGCCCTCCGTCGTCGCGGTACAACGCGAAAAATACGGCAAGCAAAAAATCTTAGCCGTCGGACACGAAGCAAAAGAGATGGTGGGTAAAACTCCCGGCGATATCGAGGCGATCCGTCCGATGAGAGACGGCGTTATCGCGGATTTTGATATGACGGAAAAGATGATCCGCTATTTCATCGAAAAAACTCACCGCAGAAAGAGCTTCCTGCGCCCTCGCATTATCATCTCCGTGCCTTACGGCCTAACTCAAGTCGAGCGAAAAGCCGTACGCGAGAGTGCGCTAAGCGCCGGAGCTAGAGAGGTGTTTTTGATCGAGGAGCCTATGGCTGCTGCTATCGGGGCAAATTTACCGGTGCGCGAACCGCAGGGAAACCTAGTCGTCGATATCGGCGGCGGTACGACCGAGATCGGCGTAGTGTCTCTAGGCGGCCTAGTTATCAGCAAGTCTATCCGCACCGCGGGCGATAAAATCGACATGAGTATCGTAAACTACATAAAAGAAAAATACAACCTCCTAATCGGCGAGCGCGCGGGCGAGGATATCAAAATCTCCGTCGGCTCGGCTATCCAGCTACCCGAAGAGCTTAGCATCGTAGTAAAAGGTCGCGACCAAATCAGCGGCCTACTAAGCCGCGTGGAGCTAACTAGCGAAGACGTGCGCGAGGCTATGCGCGAACCTCTAAAAGAGATCGCAGACGCCCTAAAAACCGTGCTTGAGATGATGCCGCCGGATCTTGCCGTCGATATCGTGGAAAACGGTATCGTACTAACTGGAGGCGGAGCGCTGATCCGCGGCCTTGATAAGTACTTGAGCGATATCGTAAAACTTCCGGTTTTCGTCGCTGACGATCCGTTGCTAGCCGTAGCTAGAGGTACCGGCAAGGCTCTTGAGGAGATTAAATTTTTACAACAACTCGTAAATGAAGAGTAAAATTTTATTTGTCGCTCTTATAGGCGCGCTGGTATTTTTTTCGCTTGATAGGGGCGCGCTCATCTCGGGATACGTCGTAAATTTAAACAACCGCATAGTCGCCGCCTACGACGACGCGGTCAAATTTGTAAAAGACGGCGTAAACGAGCATTTTAGGCAGCGCGAGGAGATAAAGCAGCTTCGCGCTCAAAACGCCGAACTGGAAAAATCGGCGGCTTTGCTTTCAAGCTTCGCAAAGGAGCTAAACGAAATTTTAGTCGATAAAAACTCGACCGCCTACGAGCCTAGAGTACAACTCGTGCGGGCGCTAAGCTACGTAAATATCAGCGACTACGACAAGGTCTGGCTGGATAAATTTAGCGGCTACGACGAGTCTAAGATTTACGGGCTGATTTACCAAGGCAAGAGCGCGGGTATCGTCGTGAGCAAGGACGGCAACCCTATGGCTTTGCTGCAAAACGATCCAAAAAGTATATTCGCCGTATCCATCGGCGAGGAAAAAATCCCTGGCATAGCGCACGGGAGCAAAGACGGAATAACGGTGAAATT